>JAFGCP010000246.1 GCA_016932595.1 Deltaproteobacteria bacterium | reverse complement strand
GCCCGCTGTGCATTTCCAGCCGCTCAGGCCGCAAAGTGGCGCTATCCCGAGTCCTGGCAGGAGCGGATCGACCGCGGCTATATTTACGAGAGCACGGCTGACATTCCGGATATCGGCAATCCGTCGGCCTGCTATCCCGCGATGATCTATTATACCCGGGCTACAAGAGACCAACTGACCGGCATCCTGTATGGCACAGGCATTGCCCTGGCTGAGCTTGACCCTGATGCCTACAGCGCCCAGACCGCACTTGCTGTTCAGCAGGTACAAGATATTCTGCAGGCCGTGATCCGCGCCGTGTGGGGGCGGCTCAAGGCGACCGGCTTTGTGATCAAAGATCATGAAGGCGCAACAGGAACTACAGCCGTTCTGGTGTCAGGGCTGCTGCGGGTGCAGCTGCTGGCGGTGTACCGGGCCGCCCTGGAGCAGCGCGAGGGGGTTGACAGTGAGGAATACAAACGCATTGACCTGCTGTACGCAAGGGCTTTTAACCGGGCCTTTTGCGTGAACGACGGAAATGCCGAAGTGCTGTTTAACCGCAGGAGTCTGCTTGACGGCTATTTTTCCTACAATCTCCGGTTCGCGCGTAGCTTTACCGTACACCTGCTTGAACATGACAGCCGGCGCAGGGCCACTGTTGCGGACTATATGGAAAAGCATGTCTGGCGCTATGTGCAGAACCACCGGAACACCCATTTTACCTTTTTGTATGCCGCCGCATCAGGGGATGAGTCACGACTGGATAACGCAACGCTCAGCCTGCGGGAGCTGTCGCTCAAGCCGCTGCGCGACTGGAGTTCGCCGCTGCACGGCATGAACTGGTATCCGCCGCGGCCGGTGCTGCTCTACGGGGATGTAAGCGCCTTTGTCGTGCCGGTGCATTTGCGCAAACCGACGGAGTATTTCATCTGGCAGAAGGACCCGTTTGGCACGGGCGATGGCGAGGTGAACACCGAGGGCCTGAATGAGGCCACCGGACTTGATTTCATTTTGCCCTACTGGATGGGGCGGCATTATGGTTTTATCAATGCGCCATAGGCGCGGGTTCAGTTATTTATCGAACCGCGACGGGTCACGGCTGCTTTTGACTTTTGTCTCAAAGACTGCCCCTTAATTTTTTGCATGTCAGGTTTGGTAATCTTGAATTTTCGGGATTTTTTTTGTCTAACATGAGAGCCGCAATGTGGAGTTTTTGACAGACAAGCATAGTCACAAGATATTGCGGTCAACATGATTAATAGTCATGGTCGTGACCTCCATGAGTTCTTTTTGTTTAAGATTAATACCCCTATGCCTTGAAATGACCAAACATTAGCAATTCAGCGTTCACGAATCAAACGAATACTTGCCCCCAATTTTTTAGCGAAATAAAAAAATTCTCACTATCAGATACTTTGTGCATATTGATCAAATTGAGTAATATTTTGAGCAACAGTTGTTCACTTTGATAGAAAAAAGGAGGTGTTTTTTTTTAGAAAATAGTAAAAAAACGAAATCCTTCCTCTTTTCCGTCAAGACTAGATTTTTTCTTAAAATTCTTTAGAAACAATAACACGCCATTTTAAGTAAAATAATAGCAGAAATTAATCCTCATTGTTTTTCAAGAACCCGCAGCGGAATTTTCGACTTTAGCGGCATTAAATTTGCATGTTTAAATATTCAAAAACTTGAATTTGATAAATTAATCCAGTTCGGTTTTTTGATTATAATCAGAATGGGTCAATTTCATAGTAGTTTGCTGCGAGTAGCCTATACAACTAAAATATATGATACCCCGTTTGCTTGCGGTGGTATGGGGAATTTGAATATTTGATAAAGCCAAACCAACCGTAAGGATGGGGCGGAAAGCCGTGGATCTTTATTTAAAGATAGCCGGGCTGCCAAAGACTGATTGGCAGCCCGGCTTCTTTTTTAATATCTTCCAGGTTGGATTTACTAAGGCGGTATTGTAAACCCAAACAATAAAGAAAGGGGGATGATGCTTTTGATTGCGTATAATCGTCAAAGACAAAGAAAAACAATTGTTGTTACAGCGTCTAATCCTAAAAAAATGGAGGTATGAATAATGAAGAAAATATTTTTTATACTATTAGCTATTGGGATGACTTTGTATATGGCATCTACCGTAAACGCAACGTCTGATAAAGGTGTATGCGAAGGTCTTAAGGGTGCCGCATTCGGTCTTTGTAACGCCTACTGTAACGCACCTGAAAATGACTGTGTTATGAATCCGGATACAGCAATCTGCGAAGACCTTCGCACAAACAATGAAAAGATTAACGGGAGCCGCTATTTCCCCTGTGATGAACTCATCGCCTGCGCTATTTGTTCAGATGTTGTAGGAGCAGGGACAGTAGGGGAATGCGAAGAAAGGTTACCCTTTGAGTGCGTGGAACCTCTTCTCAACATGGGGTCGTTTTCTTGCGACGAGATAACAACGATCCCCGCTGCCTCTATGAGTTATAATTCATGTATTATCAATCCGGACAACAACCCTTTTGGTGTTATTCCTTACTGCCAAAACTCGATTCCCGCCTTTGTATGTAGGCTGTTTATACAAGGAACAGTCGGGGCACCAGGTGCTTGCCCGGCTCCCCCTTCATGCCTGGAATAACATTTTGATGAAGGAAATAAGAAACAAGCCAGGTAAAAGTTGAATAATAACCTGTACAGGCAGGGTCAGCAGTGGCTCTGCCTGTTTTGAATCACACCCCGGCTTTGCAGGATGAGGCTCGTTTTTTTATTATACATTTGGCAGCCTGCGTGTGTGGCAGTTTACACGCCGTTATATGTTTCTACAGGGAGGAAAAATATGAGGTTTAGCAAAGTGATGTCCATACTGACCTTTTGTTTTCTTCTGGTGTGCACCTCTGCAGCGCAGGCGGACTGTATCGACAACCTCGACGGCACGGTCACCGATACGAGCACGGGCCTCATGTGGCAACAGGCAACAGCTCCGGGCACATACACCTGGGAGCAAGCTCTTGCTTATTGCGAGAATCTTAATTTTTCCGGCCACACGGACTGGCGCCTTCCCACGGCAAAAGAGCTTGCGTCTCTTGCCGACACAAGCCTGTACAATCCGACTATAAACACAACTTATTTCCCCGGAACGAAGGTGTCCGATTATTGGTCGTCTACTACCTATGCTGGCAATAGTACCTACGCATGGTACGTGTACTTCGGCGACGGCGCCTTGTACCTCAGCCACGGTAAGGGCCTCGACATTTATGTCCGCGCAGTGCGTGCGGGACAGGCCGGGTCGTTTAATCCTCTGACTCTTTGGCCCGTGCCTGATACCGGGCAGACCCAGAGCTACACAAACACGTTCGGTGAAGACCACGATTATACCATCAATCAACCCTCCTATACCAAGCTTGCTGCAGGCTGCACAGGCCTTCCTGTCAATGCAGCCGACTGGGCCATGGTGTATGATGGAATTACCGGCCTTGTCTGGGAAGAAAAGCATGCTAAGGACGGTGTGGTAAATTATGCAGACCCAAATGATGCAGATAACACCTATACCTGGTATGACGGCTCAAGCGGCACACCGGGAAGCGGAACGGATACCCTTGATTTTATCAATGACTTAAATACCGCTAATTATGGCGGCCATGCAGACTGGCGTCTGCCCACGGTTAAAGAACTGCAATCAATCGCAGGGTATAATCAGATCAATCCGGCCGTACCTACTGCATATTTTGCCACTACGGCTTCCTATTACTGGTCGTCCACTTCATACGCAGGCGATACTGCCGCCGCGTGGCTCGTGCATTTCTCCTACGGCAGCGTGTTTGGTGACAGTAAGACCTACGACAATTATGGGCGCGCGGTGCGTTCAGCGGGAGGTGGGTGCGGGCCATTTGCTGAGTTAGTTATTGCCAAATCAGGCTACGGTGACGGCACGGTGACAAGCAATCCTGCCGGCATAAACTGCGGCAGCGACTGCTCAGAATCATATACTGCGACTGGCACGGAGGTTACGCTTAGTGCAACGCCTGCCCCCGGCTCAACCTTTACGGGCTGGAGCGGCGGTGGGTGTTCGGGGACAACTACTTGCACACTGACGGTCGATAGCAATGTAACGGTTACGGCAGCATTCGATATTGCGCCCACCCCATCTGGTTTTATTTATACTGCGTCAGGTGGAAATATTACAATCATCGGTTATGCCGGTCCAGGCGGAGCCGTTGTCATACCAGCTACCATAGAAGGTATACCGGTTGTCGGTATTGGGGAAGGAGCATTTGCATATTGCACAGGGCTCACTAGCGTTAGCATCCCGAACAGTGTTACGAGCATTGGTGGAGGTGCGTTTGAATATTGTACCGGCTTGACCGCTGCATATTTTTTCGGGAATGCTCCAACAATGGGAACATCTGTATTTAATAATTGTGCAAGCGGCTTCACCGTTTACTACACTGCAGGAGCCATCGGGTTTACAAACCCCTGGTATGGCTATACTACAATGCTTTTCACCCTTCCTGATGCAGATAGTGATGGTGTTCCTGATGCAAATGATAACTGTCTGAGCCAATATAACCCACTTCAGCTTGATGCCGATAGTGATGGCATAGGGGATCTTTGCGATACAAGCCCAGGCTGTGGCGGCTGCGGGCAGACGGCATGTGAGAGCTATGGCGATACGGATAAGGACGGCATCCCTGATTTCATTGATAACTGCCCTAACAGGTGCAATGTTCAGCAACTTGATGCTGACAAGGACGGGATCGGCGATGTGTGCGATACCGCACCCGGTTGTGGTGGATGTGGTCAGATAGCTTGTGAGGCTGTTTGCACGCCGTAGTATGGGGTTAGCTGGTTAATCCTGCGAGGTGAAAAAAAGGCCTAACTACTGGATATGGTGGTTAGGCCTTTCTTCTAAAAAGTCCGCACTACGTGGCATAATATGCATTTCCAAATTAATTCACATTGTCCGTTGCACTGTATGGCCAGGTTTTAAGCTTTTGTATTTTTTTTGGGCTCCGTGCCCTGCATTACATAACCGGCTGCATGCCGTTGAGCTCCCGCATTTTATTGACCACTGCCTTTATCTCGCCGGGGAACTGCTGCCATTCATCTTCGGTGAACACCTGCCGCCCCGGAGAGGCCACGTTGTTGGGATCAAACACCTTTCTGATCTTACGCATGAAAAGATGGGCGTTCGGGCCTGCTTCGGGGTACATGGTCGTGAAGGGCTCCACATTCACGAATGCCATGAGCTGGGGCCCGAGATTGTTTTTCGCCACCACGGCCGCGCCGTAGAGGCCGAATCCCATGGCCCTGCGGATTTCATCGGGCAGAACCGGGTCGGGATAATTATCGGTCTCAAACAGGCAGAAATGACCACGCTGCAGTGCATAGACAAAGGGCGTATCGTCGGCCCCTCCCCGGTCAGTTATGTCGAGCTCGCCGAACGTATCAAGCGCCTTTTTCCATTCCCGAGAAACCGTAAGCGCGCTGTCCAGAGGCCCCACGGGCAGCCAGGCATTTGCATAAAATTTGCGGTTCATGCGGTAGCCGTGGCAGTGCCGGATGCAGTCATAATTCCACGGCTGCAGGGCCTCGAGCACCTCGGGCTTATACTCCGTTGAAAGAATTGTCCCTCCCGCCTCTGCAATAATCTGCCGCACGACCTGCTCTTCATAAGCAATCTGTTTATCCGAAGTCGTATTGACAAGAATGACATAGCAGTTCCAGTCGGGAAAAAAATGCTCTTTGCAGCGCTTGATGGTCACGTCCTGCGTGGGCGAGCAGTAAAAGGCCGAATAGACGCCGGTGGCATTAAGGCCGATGGCTACGCCGGAGTGACAAATCTCGCGCATTGCCCGGAGCTGGCTTTCAAAATCCTTAAACTCAGCCCAGAGGAGCTTGTGGTTTTTCAGGGGCTCGGGCGGGTTGTCGTATTTTTCATCATGCACGTCGATAAGGCTCGGCCTGCCCGCGGCAAGCTCGGGAAATGATTCTCCGCCTGTCCAGGCATGGAGCTTGACGGTAATTTCAACGACAATACCGTTCGTGCCGAGGCCGGAGCGCTGCAGGCCCATCAGGTCCGGGCCGGGCCCGTATTCCCAGAAGTCCCCGGCCCGGGGCATGCAGCGCGACCCGGTCTCAAGGATATCGCCATCCGGGAGCACCATCTTGACGCTCACAATGTTGCGGTTAAAGAGGCCGTACTTCAGGTCCGTCTGCCACAGCCCGGCAAAGGCGAACTGCGACGAGAGCTTGCACAGCGTTGTGGCAAGCGGCGTGCCTCCGTTCCACAGGCCCCGCTTCATGGCCTCGGCCTGCAGCTGGGCATAATCCACATACGGCTCAAGCGTGGCGCTCATGTTCTGTGTGTCGATGGCGATGACCCGGTTCATGCGCGACAGGTGGATGATGAGGGTCGGCTCCTGGCTGGTGGGGTTGCAGAAGACCTGGCCATTGGTGAAGGGAATAAACGGGACCTGATAGCGGTTGCAGATTTTTACCAGTGCCTGCACCTCATCGATAGTGCCCGGCAGCACGGCGCAGGCAGGCAGCACATGGGGGTCTTTTTCATGCTTTTTCAGAAAGCTTGCTCCCTCGATGGACATTTTGCTGTAGGTCTCGACAACGGAGCGCTGCTCATATATCCACTGCTCGCCGACCACATTTTTCAGGGCCGCGTAAACGGGCCGGGGCAGCTTTTTCTGGAGAACTTTTTTTTTCGTTTCACTCATTGTCTGTCGCCTCCCTGCGTGTGCGGTAATAGTTACTGCCCGATACCCAGCGACCTGACCATAAGCTGCGTCAGGTCATAGAGCTTCATGCCGTCGCTCATTGTGTCGATGGCCTCGCCAAGGTTCTGCTCGCAGAAGGGGCAGGATGTCACAATGGCGCTTGCGCCGGTTTTTTTTGCTTCGCCGATGCGCTTGACCGCTGTCTTCACGGCAAAGTCGCGGAATGCCGTGCGCGCGCCGCCGCCGCCGCCGCAGCACCATGCCTGGTCCTTGATGCGCTCCATTTCCACAAGCTCCATGCCCGGCATGGCACGCAGCAGCCTGCGCGGCTCTTCATAAATGCCGCAGTGGCGCCCGAGATGGCAGGGGTCGTGCCAGGTGGCGCGCAGGGGTTCGCGGTTTTTGAACACGAGCCTTTTTTCCTCTACCAGCCGGTCGAAATACTGGGAGCTGTGATAGACCTTTGCCTGCAGCGCGGGTGCATTCGGAATTTGCAGATAGTCATGGGTCAGCGCCCGGTAGCAGCCGGGGCAGAAGGTGACGATCTCACGCGCGCCGGCATCGTTCAGCCGCTCGATGTTGCGCTTTGCAAGGCTCATGAACGTGTCGCGGTCGCCGATGCGGGCCACGGGGCTGCCGCAGCAGAGCTCCTCCTTGCCGAGCATGCCGATATC
>JAFGCP010000245.1 GCA_016932595.1 Deltaproteobacteria bacterium | reverse complement strand
TTTCCGAACGCACCACCTGCAGCAGGGCGTCAATCGGCACGGCGGCAATGCTCTGCTTGGGTATGATCAGGTCGAAGCGCTCTTTGGCAAGATGCACAAAATCAAGGCCCAGCATTTTTGCCGCCGGCAGTATGCCCATGGCCGCATCCGCCGTGCCGCCCAGCACGGCAAGGGCTGCCTCATTATGCGTAGCCACCTCGTCGGCATAACCGGTTATCTGCCCGGCGCTCAGCCCGAGCCGCTGCAGCTCGGCATCAAAGTACAGGCGCGTGCCCGAGCCGCTCTGGCGGTTAATGATCCGCACGCCCTGCCGGGCAATATCGGCAACGGTGGCTATTTTCAGAGGGTTGTCTCGCTGCACGATCAGCCCGAGGTCGCGATACACAAGATTTATAACTACCACGGCCATGTCCGGCAGGTATGTCGGCAGATAGGGCACATTGTAGCTGTGCGTTGCCGGATCAAACAGATGGGCGCAGGCAACATGACAGATGCCCTTTGACAGGGCAATGAGCCCGCCGGCGCTGCCCACATTTGATACCGAAAGGCTCAATTCCGGGAATGCCCTAGTCAGCTCATGGCTCAGCAGCTCCATGCAGAAATCATGGCTTCCCATGACCACGATATGGCTGCCCGGCTGTGCCGCTGTAATCTTCATCGACACATTTTCTTCGGCGCATTTTATTATCCAGGCATCGATCAGTTGTTTCGGAAATGTCCATTTCCCGGTGATCCGGGTTGCCGGTATCTTTTTGTCCTGAATGAGTTTGTAGACCTGCTTCTCATTGATGTTGAGGTACTCTGCAACCTCTTTGGTGTTCAACATTTCTTTGTTCATGAAAAAACCCTCATGCATAAAAAGCATTCTTTCTTGAAAACCAGTTATACTATACCCCAAAATTAAAGAAATTTATACTTTTTTAAGCCTTTGAACATGGTTTAAAAAACCGCTACAGGGTCTAATTAAGACCAAAAATTACTAATAATGACCATTAATAACCCTTTGTCCTTGACCGGTGACCCTTTTGGGTGTACTATTTAATTTGCAAATATAAGGGCATCAAAAAGAATGCTGCCGGTGTATGTGCTGCGAAGTTGAAAGGTTCCTCCTTTTGCTGCAACATTATTATGGCCCTTTATGTTTTTCCGCTTAAGAAAACATCAAATTCAAACAAGCACAAACTTATTCAAGGAGAACGGTTATGAAAAAATTCATTGTTGTCGCTTCCCTGCTTCTCAGCATGTTTCTGATGGTATCGCATGATGCAGATGCCGCTCCTTCGCCATTAACGATTGAATACTCTCTGCCGGCTTCCACAGAAACACCCGCAGGCTCCTATTACTTTATTCTTGACAAGCCGGTACCGTACAATAATGTCGAGCTGTCATGGAACTTTTCAAACGGCATGGATGAAACCTTCAACACAAATATTAAAAACATCTCCGTCAAGGAAAAAGGCTCGGCAGAGGAAACCTTCTTTTCCACTGACAACGGCACCCAGACGACATCACCTGCTGGCGACTTGATCATCACGAATCCGGACTTTATTTATCTCAAGGGCAACACAGATAAGACTATCCGCAAGCTCACGCTCAAGCCGGCAACCGTGGACTTTGCCGCCGACAAGACCTATGTCGTGACCATCTATGCCACGCTGAACACCAACACGTTTCTTTCCAACAACAGTGCCGCGCTCATTGCGAACTACACCTATGAATTCACCACCTCCAGGCAGCTGGCAATCACATCCGTGTATCCGGCGGCAACAGAGTCCGCGACCGTTGCGAATTATTATGTCATCGATATGCCTGTAGCCCATGATAATGCGACCTTCCAATGGGAGTTCACCAACGGGTGGGACAATAATTTTGCGCAAAATATCGCCAATATTACCATCAGCGAAAAAGGGGTGGATAATACAACAGCCCTTTTCGATACGGCAAGCGGCACGAAAACAGCGCCCATTCCCGGATCGGTCGACAATGAAAGCCTGCAGATTGAAAATGCCGATTTCTATTATATGCAGGAGTTTGACGCCGGGGACAATGCCGACGTGTTCATGCTCGAACTGAAGCCGGCAACCGTGGCTCTCAAGCCGAACAAAACCTATGTCATCACAATTTCCGCGGGCAGCGACAACAGCTCGCTGTTTCAGGACAATGACAACACCACCCTCATTGCGACTTATTCCTATGAGTTCTCGACCAATGACAGCGTGTCGGTGGTCTCGTTCACCGCGACCCCGGGCAACAGAAAAGTCACCCTGGCATGGACAACCGACGACGAAAAAGCCAACCAGGGATTCAATATCCTCAGAGCAACCTCGCCTGACGGGCCTTTTGAACAGATTAATGAAACCCTCATCCCTTCGCAGGGCTCAAATGGCGCGGGAAGCGACTACTCCTATATCGATAAGCCTTTAAGAAACAGGAGCACCTATTATTACAAGCTCGAAAACATCGACACAGCAGACGAAAGCTACACCCGCGGCGAAGCCGACGCAAAGCCGCGCCTGCTGTATTTCTGGAAAGAGCTGATCGAGTTCCTCAGGGGCCTGCGGTAAGCAGCCCCGGCAAACCGTAAGCGCCAGGAGCGGCAGCCGTTCATAGCACGGGGGCCGCTCCTGTTTTTTAAACCACTGGCGCCGGTGAGACAAAGCACTTCCAAGCCTTTAGCCGGGGAGAAAAACCATGAAGCAACGAATTCTGAAAAACCTGTGCCGCCTGGCTGTTGCCGCGCTTGTGTGCGCAGCAGCGTCTGCCCAGGCCGCCTGGAAAACCCAGAGCTCGCCCACCACTGACCAGCTCCGCGCCGTCGATGGATACGCTGAAAACAGAATTCTTGCCGTGGGCAACTACGGCGCCATCCTTCTCTACAACGGCACAGAGTGGCAGAATGTATCAGGTATAACCGAAAAGACCCTGTACGGCGTCTGGTGGGCCTCGAAAAACGAAGCTTTTGCCGTGGGAGACAAAGGGCTTATCCTGCATTTCAATGGCACTGACTGGAACCCCATGGTCAGCGGCACCACGCTGCGCCTGCGCACTATCTGGGGCGCTTCGGGAAGCGACGTCTTCGCCGGGGGGGAGTCCGGAACCATTCTGCATTATGACGGCAGCTCCTGGAAAAAAATGACGGGCCCGACGCCGCTGACCATACAGGGCCTATGGGGAAACTCCGCAACTGATGTCTATGCCGTGGGCGGCGCAAGCGCAAGCGACACGACAACAGGAAGCTTTATCATTCACTATGACGGCAGGCAGTGGACCGCCCAGGCGGCTCTGATAACCCCGGAGCGGTTTCATGGCGTATGGGGCGACGGCGACACTGTTTTTGCCGCGGGCGAAGCCGGCGCCATCTTCTCTTCCGACACCGCAGGGGCACAGTGGGCGGAAATGAACAGCAAAACCCTGGAAACATTTCGGGGGCTCTGGGGTATGTCCTTAACCGATGTGTATGCCGTAGGCGATTACGGCACCATACTGCATTATGACGGCTCTGCATGGCAGCCCATGCCCTCCGGAACGGACCTGCGGCTGTTTGGCATCTGGGGCTCGTCAAAAAAGAGCATCTATGCCGTTGGCGATGCAGGGCTTGTGCTTCATTATGAAGACAACAGCACCGACAACACGACCTGCCCGTTTAAAGCAGCCGTGGAGAATGAAGATGATCTCCGGCTGCTGCGGGCTACCCGCGACAGCAGGCTCGACACGCTTTCCGGCATGTTCCTGACCGCTCTTTTTTATGCAGCAGCTCCCGAGACAGCCCGTATCGTGCAGCGCACTCCGGACCTCCGGAATAACATAGCGGAGCTTGTGGCTCAGAACCGCCCCCTGCTCCAGGCTCTTGCACAAGGAACATCCGGTCAGATCAGCAGCAGCTCGCTTAGTAATATTTCGGCTTTCCTTAAAGAGCTGAACGCAGCGGGCAGCGGAAAGCTGGCCCTAATTCTTGCCGGTCTGCGACATGGCCTTGAGCGCGGCTGGCTGCTTTACTTGCTGGATATAACCGTTGAATAAAAAACAGCACCCGTATTCGCATGCGGGGGTGTACGGGATCATCATTCTTGCACCCCTTGCCTGCATCATAGTGTCATTGTGTATCGGAAGATTTCCACTTTCCCTTGCCGATATCACACATGTGCTCTGGAGCAAAGCTGCTCCGGGCGGCTGCACCGTGCCCGACAGCCATATGAACATTGTCTGGGACATCAGGCTGCCGCGCGCCATTCTCGGCGCCCTGGTGGGCGCCTGCCTTGCCGTCAGCGGGACTGCGTTTCAAGGCCTGTTCCGCAATCCGCTGGTGAGCTCGGGGATACTCGGGGTAAGCTCGGGCGCAGGTTTCGGCGCTGCGCTGGGGATACTGCTTTT
>JAFGCP010000244.1 GCA_016932595.1 Deltaproteobacteria bacterium | reverse complement strand
GCAGTTCCGCAGATGCTCGATGAGGCGGTTGCCGGGGTATTCGCGCAGCCGCTTTTTCACCTTCGGCAGCAGTGTCCGGTCGTCGAAGTTATCCGGGTTCCAGCGGAAATTATCATCGATCTCGAAGGCGGGGGCGTAATAGGCCTCATCATGAAAACCAACGGTGCTGTAGGCCCACATGGGAAGCATGGCTTTTTTTCTGCTGTAGTCCATGGCCGGCAGCAAGAGGCGCACCCAACCCTGCTGCATAAAGGCCGACACGGCATTGCATCTGACTGTTGCTCGACCGATTTTTGTCTCGGTGAGCAGCACGATTTTACGCTTTTTCGGATCATAGCCATAGGGCGGGCAGCCGGGATGAAAATAGAGCCTGCTCATGGACGGCAGCTGCACAAGATCGCCGGGCGCGGGCCGCACCAGGCGCGGGCCGCTCGCCCCGACCATCTCGAGAAACGGGTGATCGTATATCGTGCCCTGATCGTCGGCGAAAAGAAGTTTTGGTGTCATAGCCATAGTGATGCCGCCCGCCTGCACAGCGGGGCATCCCGGTAGATACGATTGATGTTTTTATGCGTGCCGTGCTGTGCCCCGAGTATCCCGCAAGCGGGGTGCGGCACATGCCTGTCAGCATGCCTGCAGGTAAACCGGCCGGCTCGCCGGTATATGTCAGGCAATCTGTTTCTTAAACCGCAGGATGCTCAAAACAAGAGTGCCGAGCCCTATAGCCAGCAGGCAAAGGCCTTCGTCCCACAGCACGTCCATGCCGACGCCTTTAAGGAATAGAGCGCGCACGATAACCGTAAAATAGCGCAGGGGAAACAGGTAGGTGACCATCTGGACTGGCCTGGGCATATTTTCAATAGGGAATATAACACCCCCGAGCAGCACAATGGTCGTAATGAAAAAAAATGTGAGGACCATGGCCTGCTCCTGCGTGCGGGAGGCCGTTGAGATGAAAAGCCCAAGGCCGAGCGTGGTAAAAAGAAAAACAGCTGAAAAAAGAAACAAAAGCGGTATGCTGCCCTTGATGGGAACATGGAAAATCAGCTCGGCTCCGGTCAGGATTATCGCCACATCCGCAAGCCCGATGAAAATGAATGGCGAGAGTTTTCCGAGAATCAGCTCAGCGCGCGTTGCGGGAGAAACCAGCAGCTGCTCAAGTGTTCCGACCTCCCGTTCTCGCACAAGGCTCTGAGCGGTAAGGTTGGTGGTCACGATGAGCAGAATCATGCAAATAACGCCGGGCACAAAAAAATACTTGCTCAAAAGTTCGGGGTTGTACCATATCCGCATCTCTTCGTTGATAATGGTTGCTTTCCCGGTATCGCGGCGCCAGGTGCCCAGAAAGTCGTTCTTGGTGAATAATGACGTATCAATGCTCTGCAGCGATATTTTTGCGGAAAACCGCTGAGAGATAATCGTGGCATAGGTCATGGCTATGGTGGCGCTGTTTGATTCGGTTCCGTCGACAAAAAGCTGCACCTGGGATAAGGAGCCGGTTTTAAGGTGTTTTTGAAAATCGACCGGAATATCGATGCCGATCTTGATTTTGCCCCGGTCAAGAAGATCACACAGTTCTTTCCGGCTTGCCGGGTAATAGAGAAGGTCGAAGTATTCGCTGTGGCCGAACTGCTCCACATACCGGCGGCTCAGATAGGTCTTATCCTGATCAAGCACGCCCGTAGGCACATGCTTGACTTCAAATGAGGCGGCGTATCCCAGTATGGCAAGCTGCAGAACGGGCGCAAAAAACAGCAGGGGGTACATCTTCCAGTCCCGCTTCATCTGATGCAGTTCTTTTAAGGTGATGGCAATGAGGCGATGCAGGCGCACGGTCTAATACCTCTTTTTAAAAAACAGGCTGCTGCCGGCCAGTGAAACCACGGCAAAGAGAAACAGGATGGCCGCATGCTGGTACAGCACGGACCAGCCGACCCCCTTCAGAATAATGCCGCGCAGTATGACCATATAGTATTGCAGCGGCATCAATGCCGCAATAATCTGTATCGGCCGGGGCATGCTCTCAAGGGGAAAGATGAAGCCCGACAGTATAATCGAAGGCAGGATGGTCACTATGAACCCTATAAACCATGCAACCTGCGAGGTCTGTGAAATGGCCGAGATAAAAAGCCCCGCTCCGAGGGCTGAGCCCAGAAATAAAAACGACAGAAAGAGAAACAGCGGCACGCTGCCCCTGAAGGGCACGTTAAAAACATATCTGCCCGCAAGCACGATCAGGATGAGATCAAAAAAAACAATAACAATGTAGGGCGAAATCTTCCCGATCATGAGCTCGATGGGGCGCAGCGGTGAAACCATGAGGCTTTCGATGGTGCCCTTTTCCCGCTCCTTCACCAGCGACAGCGACATGCGGATTGCTCCGACCACCATGACGATGAGGCCGATGATGCCCGGCACGAGAAAATTAAGGCTGGCAAGCTCGGGGTTGTACCAGATGTTTGGGCGCACGTCCAGTGTGGCCATGGATGAAGCGCCTGCAATGCCGTTTGAGTTAAGAAGATCAAAAACAACGTTCATGGATGCGGCGGCAAGAATCGCCTTCACATACCCCATGGTTATATTTGCCGTATTGGCATCCGTGCCGTCAATTATCACCTGGAGGGGCGTATTTTTGCCGTTGAAAATATCCTTCTGGAAATTCCGGGGAAACTGCAGCGCAACCTTCACCTCTCCCCGGTCGAGCACAGCCGCCATGTCGCTGTCTGCCGTCAGCCGTTTTTTCAGCACAAAATAGCCGGAGGTGACGAACCGGTCGACAATGCTGCGCGAGAGCTCCGTCCGGTCAAGGTCGTAGACTGCAATGGGAATATTGCGCACATCCAGGTTAATGGCGTAGGCAAAAACAAGAAGCATGACGATGGGCAGCAGCAGGAGCAGCCACAGCGCCAGCGGATCGCGCAGGACCTGGATGAACTCTTTATACAGAAGCGCTCTGATTCTGCGGGCCATTTTTATTTTCCTGTGCCAGGGATACGAACACATCCTCAATGGACGGCTGAATTTCCTCGAGCAGGCTTACCTGGATGCCCTCCTGCGCGAGTATGCGCGCAAGCGCGGGCATGGCCTGGGCTGCATCATGAACAGAGATATGAAGCTCGTCGCCGTAAAAGTTGACGTCGATGATGGCGTCGCTGCTCTTCAGCAGCTTATAGGCCTTATCGATGGGGCTGCACTTGAGATTTAAAAGCTGCTGGGTGATATAATCCCTTTTCAAGCCCTCCGGCGTGCTGCAGGCGACAAGGTTGCCCTGCCAGATAAACCCTATGCGGTTGCAGCGCTCGGCTTCCTCCATGTAGTGCGTGGTCACAAAGAGCGTCGTGCCCGCATGCGACAGCTCATAAAGAAAATCCCAGAGAATGCGGCGCGAGACGGGATCGATGCCGGCGGTCGGCTCATCCAGAAAAATTATCTGCGGCTTATGCACAACCGAGCAGGCAAGGGCCAGGCGCTGGCGCCAGCCGCCCGAGAGCCGCGATGCCAGGGTTTTGCGGTAGCCCTGCAGCTGCACGAGCTCTATGGCCTGCTCGATATTGCTCAGGCAGGTTTTGCGGTCAGCGATATAGAGCCTGCCGTAAAACCGCAGATTTTCCTCCACCGTCAAATCCTGATACAGGCCGAAGCTCTGGGACATGTAGCCGATCTGAGTCTTGACCTTTTCCGGCTCGCGGTTAATGTCATAGCCGCCGATGGAGCCTTCGCCGCTGGTGGGCTCAAGAAGTCCGCAGAGCATGCGAATGGTGGTCGATTTACCCGCTCCGTTGGGCCCGAGAAAACCGAAAATCTCCCCCTGGCGGATGGAAAGGTTCAGATTGTTAACGGCCGTGAACTTGCCATACCGCTTGGTGAGGTTTGTGGTTTCGATAGCGATCTTGGTGTAGGCTGTCATGGAAGTATGTGCCGCGCTGCTTTATTTGGAGAGTTGGATTTCGATGGCCACGTCGGCGGGCATACCCGGCTTGAGCAACTCCTCATCATTTTTGATCTGCACCTTGACGCCGTAGACAAGCTTTACCCGTTCTTCCTTGGTCTGGATATTCTTGGGCGTAAACTCGGCCTCAGGGGAGATATAAATCACTTTGCCGGGAAATGTCCTGTCCGGAAATGAATCGACTGAAACGGCAGCCGCCTGTCCGATTTTCACTTTTCCGAGATTCTTTTCAGAGACATAGGCCATAATCCACATATCCTGAAGATCAATAATGCTGAACAGAACACTGCCCACCGATACAAGCTCACCGGGCTCCACATAGCGTTCACTGATGATGCCCTTACCGGCGCTTGTAATGGTGGCATCCTTAATTCTTCTCTTGATAAGGTTGACAGCCGCTTCGGCGCTTTCCCTGACAGCCTGCCCGGCTGCGATGTCTTCAACGCGATAGCCGGATTGCAGCATTTGATTATCCTGCTTGGCCCGCTCATAGCGCTTCTGGGCTGACCTGTAGCTGGTTTCCAGCGAATCACGGGTGCTCTCAGGCGCAACCTTATCGGTATAGAGTTTCTGCACGCGCTCATACTCCCGTTTGGCATTGTCAAAAAATATTTCAGCCTCCTGGAGCGCTTCCTGGGCTTTTCGCACATCCTCCTTACGGAAGCCGCTCTGCAGCTGATCCAGCCGGGCTTGCGCTTCCTGCAGCCTGCCTTGGGCATTTTGCAGCTCCAGATCCATTTTTTCATGATCGATGGACGCAAGCACATCACCGGGTTTCACCCTGTCGCCTTCGTCAAAAGCAAGATTTAAAATCCTGCCCGCCACCTCAGAGCGTATATCAACCTGCGTTGCCTCTATGGTGCCGGTAGATTCCACGATAGAATCATTGCCGCTCTTGCATCCTGCTATGCAGGCAAAAAAAACAAACACAGATAGAACACGCCACTTCATAAAGAATTATCCAATCATGGTTTCATTGAAATAAAGCCGCTCCAGCCACTCCGCCGCCGGTACACGGCATATGTTTTTTTTATGCATTTTAAGCAGCTTGACTGGTAGTTAGTACCTCAAGGCCATACAGAAAGTCAAGGGTCAAGATACACTGACCATTACTACCTTAATACACTGCCGGCAAAAAAAGTTTCTTGAAAGTTTCTTTATTTTAAGCAATACATAGTGGTAAACGTCATTCGTACATGCTCGGCGTCTCCTGTTTGTGCAGGCACAGGGCGCAAACATATATCAATTTACAACGCGGGATGACCATGGCTCCAATGGAGCGGCAGCCTGAAAACCTTGAGCCGACATGCCCTGCAACCAGTTCTTGAACGCCTCTCCGTATGATGATGTTCAGTGATAACGGCAGCTCCGGGCGGTCATGCTGCATGCGGGCACGCTCCGGAAGTTCTCCATATAAATAATTTTAGAACGCCACCGGGAATGCAATGAAGGGGAAACTGACCTTTCTTATAATCAGATCACGCACAGGCAAGCGCCGGAGATTTTCGATAAGCAAAAACTTCATCCTGTGTATTGCCCTGCTCAGCCTGGCGCTGCTGGGAAGCGGCATAGCCGGAGCATTAAAGTACAAGGAGAATCTGGATCTCAAAAAAAAACGCCTCCTCCTCGAGGTTGAAAAAAACCAGCTTGAAGCCGTGTCACGCACGGTGCATGAAATAGAAAAAGATGAAGAATTCATACGCAGGCTCCTTGGGCTGCAAGCTGACAGCGCAGCTGCAACAGACAGTAATCGACAGCCGCCTCATGCGGAGGCCGATTGACCAAACTCTTTTAAAAAGGTGAAATCATGGCTTTATTTAAAAAAGATGTCGACATGAACAGGCTTGATACGCTCATCGGCAGCGGCACAATCATTGAGGGCACTATAACTTCAAAAGAAAGCATCTGCATTGAAGGAACTGTCCGGGGCGGTAAAATCATAACCGAAGGGACCGTTATCGTCAGCGAAAAAGGCAGGGTTGAAGCCGATATCTTCGCCGACATGGTCATGCTGGGCGGTGAGGTGAACGGCAATATCGTTTCCCGCACCAAGCTCGAAATAACAACAAAAGGCAAAATGAGGGGAGACATTAAAACCGGCAGCCTCATCATTGCAGAAGGAGTAGTTTTTGAAGGCAAATGCCAGATGATCACCGATGAGCGCAACCTTAAAGCGCAGGCTGGACTCGATGATGATGATATGCAGATTTAGTAT
>JAFGCP010000028.1 GCA_016932595.1 Deltaproteobacteria bacterium | reverse complement strand
TGGCCGAATCGCTGTGCTATGACCTGTTTGAGTGGTTTAAAAACCATATTACACACACGGATAAAAAATTCGGCATATTCTTAAAAGAGCAATCGGCACGGTAGGAGGCAAACAGCAAAAAAACCTGCCCGGCAAATATCGGGCGGGTTTTTTCTTTTTGTTTTGTCCGCCGTTATGCTGCAATCTGCTATACTCCTATATATGAGAGGAGGAGGCGCCATGCCGCAGAAAGATATTCGCATGCTTATCCAGGCCTTTGTGCTGCTCTCCGCAGGCGGCCTGATGCTGCATGTCCGCATCCACCCCCCTGCCGCGAGCCTGTTCAACTGGATACCCTTAGTATTCGGTGCTGCCAATATCCTGCTCCTGCCCCTGCTTTTCCGACGGGCCGAAACCGCCCCGCTTGCTTTCATGCTCTGCTGCATCACCGTGATCGCGGGCACAATCGGCATGGCATATTACTCCATTGTCGAATGGAAGGAGCCGGTGACGCTCTATACGGTGCTGTTCAAATCGACCCTTGCCGATATCGTTATCCTGGCGGCGAAAGTGCCGCTGGGGTATGTTCTGCTCAGGAAGGTTGGGGGCACGGCGCCTGCAGCAGCTGCAGGAAGGTGTTGCGATGAATAAGACCCGGGGACAAGCCTATGTCACGGCCAGCGCTTTGCCGCCCGGCATGCGCCGCGCACTGGGTGCTATCGTCATCAGTATCGCAGCCGTGGCTGTATGCACGGCAGCCATGATTCCGCTCTCAGGGCAGGAGCATGCAGCATCTGCCGCCGGCGCCGAAACAGCAGAGACCGCAGGCAAAATGTGCGCCGTTGCCGCGGCCGCCCTTGTACTGCTGCAGTTTACCCTGAGCGCGAGGCTGAAATTTCTGGATCACCTGTTCGGCCTGAACCGGCTGCTGAACGCTCACCGCCTGCTGGGCTGCGCCATCGTGGTTCTTGCCACCCTGCATCCCCTGCTTGTCTTTGCTCCGGCAAAGGAGGAAATCGGTCCCCTGCGGCTTGCCCTGTGGCCGGTTCTGTTCGGCATTCTGCTGCTGTGCGGCCTGTGGGCTGCTGCCTGCCTGTCTCTCTGGCGCGTTTTTCTCCGGCTGCCCTTTGAGCGCTGGTGGCTGCTGCACCGCGCGGGGGTCTGCGCGGGCGTGGTACTGCTCTCGGTCCACGCCCTGAATGTGGAAGGGGATTTTGAAGAGGGCCTGCCGCGCACCGCCCTGCTGGCTGCGCTTGCTGCCTATGGCCTGCTGTTTGCCTGGGTGAAGGCTGTAAAGCCCTGGCTGCTGCTGCGTAAACCGTATTCAGTTGCCGCAGTGTCGCGCATCGGCCACAACGTGCATGCTGTTGAGCTCGTGCCGGCTCGCGGACAGATATTCCCCTATTTGCCCGGCCAGTTTTCTTTTGTCAGCTTTCGCTCGGGAAGCCTTCCGCCGGAGGAGCACCACTTTACGCTCTCATCCACCCCGACCAGGCCCGAGCGCATTATCTTCACCATACAATGCAGCGGCGACTTCACGTCCCGGATCGGCAGGCTGCAGCAGGGCGTTACCGCCATCCTTGACGGACCCTATGGCCTGTTCAGCCATTGCGCCTTCACCGATCCGCCCGGCAGTGAAATAATCATGATTGCAGGAGGCATCGGCATAACACCCATGCTCAGCATGCTGCGCTATATGGCTGATGTCGAATACCGGCGCACCGTAAAGCTCATCTGGAGCAATAAATCCGGCCTCGATGTGTTTTGCGGACAGGAGCTCGATGCCATGCGGCACAAAATGGATGGCCTCACCGTGCATCATGTGCTCACCGGCCAGCCCGACTATACAGGGCTAAAAGGCAGGCTCGATGCCGCCATGCTCGGCAGACTTCTTAAAGACTGCGGCCGAAGCTCCCGGGTATTTCTCTGCGGCCCGCCGGCCATGATGAGTTCGGTTGCAAAAAATTTAAAGCAGCTCGGTTTCAAGGCCGGCCGCATCTCCACCGAGCGGTTCTCGCTGTAAGCCCGGAGGGTTCCCGCAGCGCCCTATTTTTATCTGGCAGCCGGCCCATAATCTGCTATATTCCAATCTTTCGAGCCGATAAACCACGCAGGAGCACCACATGAACCTTGTCTATTTCGACTGCTTTGCCGGCATCAGCGGCGACATGACCCTCGGGGCGCTCATCGATCTCGGCGTGCCGCAGAAATATCTTGTACAGGAGCTGGAAAAGCTGGCTGTTCACGGATACAGCCTGCGCGTAAGCCGCGTGCAGCGCTCGGGCATTACCGGCAGGCAGGTGCAGGTAAAAATCAGCCATCACGAGCATCATCACCGGACTTTTAGGGACATTGAAAAAATTATCGTCAAAAGCCCGCTGAAAGCTTCTGTTAAAGAGCGCAGCCTGGCCGTGTTCCGTCTCATTGCCGAGGCCGAGGGCAAGGTTCATAATACGAAGGCTGAAGCTGTCCACTTTCATGAGGTGGGCGCCATTGACTCCATTGTCGACATCGCCGGCTGCATGATCGGCCTTGAGTATCTGGGCATTGAGCGCTTTGCAGCCTCTGCCGTGCCCACGGGTGGGGGCTTTGTTCAGTGCCAGCATGGCGTGCTGCCCGTGCCCGCGCCTGCAACCGTGCTGCTGTTAAAGGGCATACCCGTGTATGACAATGGCATTAAGGCAGAGCTTGTCACTCCGACGGGTGCTGCCATCCTTGCCGCCCTGTGCGAGAGCTTCGGCGCCATACCGCCCATGACCATTCAAAAAACAGGCTATGGCGCAGGCTCCCGCGAGCTTACCGAGGTTCCCAATATGCTCCGCCTCATTCTCGGCAATGCACTGCAGCCGGGCCGCATTGATACGGTCGTCGTGCTTGAAGCAACGATAGATGACATGAGCCCGGAGCTGGCAGGCTATGCCATGGAGCGCCTGTTCGAGGCCGGAGCGCTCGATGTGGCCTTTACCCCGGTCTATATGAAAAAAAACCGGCCCGGAATGCTCATGACGGTTATCTGCACCGAGGCTCAGCAGGCCCTGCTTACGGCGATGGTGTTTGCAGAGACCACCACGGCAGGCGTGCGTTCATACCGCGCCGGGCGCTCGGTACTGCAGCGGCGCGAAGGCCAGGTGGATACACAATTTGGCAAACTCAAGGTAAAGCTGCTTGAAAACGGCAGCGGCGCCATGCGGCCAGTGCCCGAATACGAAGAATGCCGCCGCATTGCCAAAGCCAGAAAAGTTCCCCTGCGGGAGGTATATGCGGCGGTTGCTGCATGCGGCGCTTTGGAAAACATCAACAAACGCAGATAAAAATCCCGGGTTGGGCAAAGTGTCGTGCCCAACAACCAGTATGTGTTGATCGAAGTAAGGCCGGGCACGCTATGCTTTGCCCGGCTACGAAATCACCTCCGCGGCAGACCGGCAATGAGAAAAAGAAAAATAATCGTCAACGATCTCATGCAGGAGACCTATATTTATTATCTTACCGAGCCCGTCGGGAAAAACTTCCATCCGGAATTCAAGCCGGACATAACACCAAAAGACATGCTTGCGATGGGCGTTTTTGGCGGCAGATATATGACTGACTGCCGTAAGGAATTTCCTCGTGACTGGTTCGTTCATGCAAAGCTCTGCCATGAACGGCATGATCCCGGATTAAATTACTTTGGCGTTAATGCATCACAGCCATTGTCTGAGTGGCGAAAAAAGGGCTGGCTATTTTATGAAGATCCCCGGGGCTGGTTTCAATGGTATTGCCGGTATTACATGGGCAGAAGATGTGCCGATGATGAGCGTCAGATAAAAAGATGGAAAGGAATGCAACGGCATATTGCTCAAATAAGGAAACACTGCAGTGAGGGTGATCTGCGCTGCCGCAGAGTGCAGCGGCAGGCACTATTAAACTGGGCTTATGACAGCAGAAAATTGTAACCTCCGACAAAAGGCATGAGGCTGAAACTTACCCCCGCTGAAATACAGCAGCATGAAAGGCTCTGCAATGAAAAAAAACATGCTTATCGCGGCACTGGTCGTGCTCAACATAGTAACAGCAGCATGGTATTTTAAAAACCGGCCGGTAGAAACCCCGCCGGTGGAAAAAGCAAGTGACACGAAAGCGTACTATTATTTTCCTGCCGTTACCCTGGCTGAACATGAACGAATCACAGCGGCTGAACTGCAGTTTGAAACGGCGATTGTAAAATCGTTACGCAATATCCCGCCGGGATGGTATTTCAGCATCAATGTTGATACGCCGCCAAGCCCCGTTGTCTCCGGCTCCATACTGGTGGGGGCGGCTGCAGTCGGGTCGGCAGCGGAATTGCCTTTTTTCGAGCTTGAAGGCTATGGCGCGGGCGCACAGGCAGCGCCGCTGCGCGCTTTCTATACTGTTGCAAAGTATCCGGACGGTGTGGAAAAGGCCCGGAAAGTGACCGTCGAAATAAAAAAATAATGCGATTCCAGCCCGCCTGAGGTACAACACTGAGGGCAGGCACCATGCTGTGACTTTAAAAAAAAACAGGGGCTGTGTTATGGACACTATATTCGGATTTTTTACCGGCATCGTCATCGCAGCTGCAGGCGCAGCCGGTTTTTGGTTTTTGCGGAAAAAATTAAAAAAAGGCTCGTCCCGCATAGCCGTGTACTCGACCATTGAGGAAATCCGGGCAGTCGGCGAACTTGTCGTTCTGCGGGTGCTGAATAAAGAGATTGTGACCGCTACCGACCACCTGTTCGGCAAGCTCGGGGCCAAATATCTGAAATGGCTCCTGACCGAAAACAAGCTGGCCATGATTTTCGAGTTCAATATCAATTTCAAGTATGATCTCAACAGCCCTGACTTTGAAATTATCGATGAGGGCGACCGGTGCTATACCTTCAACATGGCGCCCTGCTATTATGAGACCAATATCCTCAACCTGAAATTTTACGACGAAAAAGCAGGCGAGCTGCTGCCCTGGCTGCTGCCGGGCATGGTGACAAGAATACTGGGGGCGACCTTCAGCGAACAGGAAAAAAATTACCTCATTGACGAGGCAAAACAGCAGGCCATGAATACCGGCAAGGTCCTTGCCGAGCGTATGGTTCCCGATATACAAAATGCGGCCAAAAGGACCCTGACCATGCTTGCCAGGGGTTTAGGCGCCCGTGATGTGCAGTTTGATTTCGGCAGATCCGAGCTGGTGCAGACAAAACTTGATTTTCTGGCTGAGCCCCAGCTGCAGCAGCCTGAAATAAATGCTTGAGATGGCAGTGCGGCAAACCGGGGGGAACAGTAGATCCTCAACAGATTTTCCCCCTTGTGCTACACTGTACAGGTATAGATGACTATATGTTGTCCGGCAGTCAGGGCCTGGTTCGCCTGAGACGCGGGAGCCGGAATCTATACACCGGGTACGTAAACCTGCATAAGGAGATACCTATGCATCGAACAAAAAAAAATTTTCATCTCATAGCTGTTTGTGCTGCAACGCTTATTGTCCTGACTGCCCTGCCTGCTGCAGCGCAATTTGCAAAGTGGCCGGCAGGCGACGAAGCAGGAGGCGCCCTGACGCTGAGGGCCTATGGTTCAGGCGTCATAGTGCCTGCCATGCGTGAAGCTGCAATGGAGTTTGGCCGGCAGAGAGGTATTATCGTCAATATTACAGCCGGGCCCGTGGAGACCTGGAAGAAGCAGGCCATACGGGATGGAGATTTGATCTTCGCCGACTCCGAACAAATGATGAATACCTTTGTGCAGCGGGACCTGCCGGCTATCATCGACCCCATGAGCACCCGCACGCTGTCGCTTCACCCGTCGGCAATCGTCGTTCGCACCGGCAACCCCAAAGGCATTAAAGGAATAAAAAGCCTTGGCAAACCCGGCATAAAGATTCTTGTGGTGGCCCCGCCTGAAGGCGGCGGCATGTGGGAAGAGGCTGCCAAGAGCGCAGGCGGAGATACACTTGTTGAAGCGCTGCGAGCCAATATCGGCTTTTATACGGCCAGCAACATTGAGGCAAAAGCCGTTTGGCTCAGCGAGCCTGGCTGCGACGCATGGCTTGACCTGACCGCAGGGCAGACAAAAAGTCTTCAAGTTATCACTGCGCAGGAAAATGCCATATACCGCTCATGCGTCGTTGCTGTTACGAATCGCTCGATGCAAAGGTATCAGGCAGAGGAGTTTGCCGCTTTCATTGAATCCCCCGAGGGGCAGGCTATCTTTTTCAAGCGCAGCGGCTCGCTGCAATAAAAAAGCCGCCAAGCGCTAAGGCCGGCAGTAAAAAAGCGAAACAAGAGCTTTCACGTCTGCAGCACAAGCTCTTGTGAGACACCCTACCTGTGCGTCATTGCATGCGCAGCCCTAGTGGGCCATGACATTTTTTGACAGTGCTCTCTTGCAGGAGCGGCTTCAGCCGCGAAACACTAGCACCTAAAGGTGCTCCTGCAATGAAAACAATGACCGCCATTTTAAAATGTCACGACCTGCCAGCCGGTCAATTGCCTTGACAGGCAAACACCCCCATTCTATAGTCGATGCATTCCAAAAATACGTTTTAACAGGAAAAGGAGCCCCCAATGGCCTATGGCAAGAAAAAAACCCTGCTGAGCGCGCTGGCTATCTTCATGACGATAACTGTTTCAGATATGGCCGCTGCACAGGAACAGCCCGCTGCATCGAATGCCGGCAGCCAAAAAATAATAGTTGTCCGCATTACCGGCCTTCTGGGGCTGAAGCCGGAAACAGTGCTGATAAACAAAGGAGCGACCGTAGTCTGGGTCAACCAGATGTCTGAGGGGGTTGAAATAGTATTTACCGCTAAACAGGTCACCCGCGCCTGCCTGAGCCCTACGAATTTTACCATAACAAAAGAGGGTTCGTTCAAGTCAGGCATGATACCGACCAAGGGTGTTGCAAGCCTGTGCTTCATAGAAAATGGAAAATTTGATTATGTTGTGAGCACGCAGGCTGTCCGGGACAGCTCCCCGGCGGAACCGGTAAAGCCCCTGGCGGGCAGGATCGTGGTTGAATAGCAGGCGGATAACCATTGCAGGCTTTTTTTGTTTTGCAGCCACTGAGCGCCTCATTGCCCCTGTGCCGGCGCAAGAGGAAGAGGCAGGTTGAATGATCGGGCGGTTGAAGCAGGCATGCTCCAACCGCATTTTTTATTCGCAAGCGGGGCCGACTTGAATGACATGACAATGGAAATTGACTGGCCGGTTGTGTACATCAACACAGCAACCAATGAACCCCTGCGGGTGATAACCCGCGATGAGTGGTGCGGCAGCCTTGCCGCGCAGTATTCGCTTTCTCATGTCACGGCCGGTCAGCAGTTCTTTATAGATTCCTCCGGGCAGGCATACCGGCTTGTTGGCAAGGGTTTCATCAGCCCCGGGTTTCAGATTATCGACCCTCAGCCTGCGGATTGCCCCGATATACCGAGGCTGGTGCGCGAACGGGCACAGCATTGGCTGGGGCTATCCACGGACAGCATCCGTGAGATTATCTGTGCTGCGACCGTACAGAAGCCTGGCCTGCCGGGCTTCCGCAGGTGACGTAGTGACGGAAACATAAGCTCCTCAATGAAAGTGTTTTGCAAATACCGCCACAACCACGTATACTGCTTTCCGGCCTCCAACCCTTACCGGGGTACGGCACAATGACGGCTAACAGCACATTTTTTCGTTTGATGCATGATGGCGCCACTGTCCAAAGCAAGGTATATGGACAGTATGAGGATCGGCATGAAAAAAGCACAGGATTCTTTGCTCATGAGAGCAGGCAAAGCGCTCGGCGCAGCCGGCCTTGAGGTTATTATATGGTTCGTAAGCCGCCTCGGCTATGATCGCAGTATGACTCTGGGCGATATCGCAGGAGATTTCATTCTGCGCAGGCAGCGCAGGCGCATTGATCACAATCTGCTTTTTGCTTTGGGCCAGGATAGTACCGAAGCCGCCCGCAGCGAGATCGCAGGCAGGGTATTGCAGTATTTTACCAAAAACTGGCTTGAGCTCTTTTTCTATGCCGGAGCAAAAAAACAGGATGTGAGGGCCCGGATTACCATAGAGGGGCTCGATCATCTGGACCGCGCTCTGGCAAAAGGCAAAGGGGTCATCGCCGTGAGCGGACATATCGGCAACTACGGTCTGCTCGGGACGCAGCTTACCGAGCGGGGCTATGACTTTACTGTCGCCATACGTGAACCGAAAAACCCGATTATCGCATCAATCTATGAAAAGGGCCGCGGCATGATGGGCCTGCGCACCTTTTCTACGATTCCGGAGCGGCAGTTTTTTAAAAACACCATAAAGGCCCTGAGCCGCAACGGCGTACTCTGCCTTATAGCCGACGAAAACAAGCGCACGGGCGGCGTCTTTGTCGATTTTTTCGGCCGCCCGGCTTCAACGCCCCCCGGGCCGGCGGCTTTAGCGCTGCGCACGGGAGCCGCTCTTGTACCCATTTTCATTACGCGCGCTTCGGACAATTCTCAGCACATAACCATTCTGCAGGAGATTATATGGCAGAAAACCGATGACACCGCGGCTGATGTGCGGACAATAACGCAGCTGTTTACTGCTGTCATCGAGCAGCGCATCCGGCTCGATCTTGCGCAGTGGATGTGGACTAATTTCCGGTGGCGCACCCAGTCGGACGGCCCATCTAATGAAGCAAAGCTGAAAAAAATTCAGCATGTCAAAAGGCTGAAGAAGAAGTTGCGGCATGTATTCAAATAGATTCGCAGGAGCGGCTTCAGCCGCGAAAGTCCAGGGGCACCTCGCGGCTGAAGACGCTCCTGCAGAAAATTTTTTACAAAAAAACCAGAAGAGTTTTTATGCATATGTCAAACCCTGCTGACCACACCGATAAAAACGACGACCTGCTTGAGCAATCTCATCCTGTCACCGCCCTGAGCGGAACTGTGGCAGAGCCCTTGAACGGGCTGCGCATCGATCAGGCCGTGGCAGGACTTTTCAAGGATATCAGCCGCGAGCGGGCAAAAAAGCTTATCGCCATCGGCGCGGTATGGCTCAACAGCGTGCGCACACAGATCGTGTCGCGCACGGTGCGCAGCGGCGACATGATTGCCGTCTATTCAGGCCGCCGGGGGGCTTCCCGCTATTATGAAATCGACCCGGCAAACATTCTCTTCCGCGACCAGTGGCTGCTGTTTTACCGCAAGGAGCCGGGCGTGCCCACGCAGGGCGTGGTATGCGACAACTATAACAATATCTTTGCCGGGCTGCAGCGGCACCTGAAACAGCAGCAGAAATCCCCCGCGTATCTCGGCATGCACCAGCGCCTCGACCTTGACACTTCGGGCGTGGTGCTTTTCACCCTGTCGCCAAAGGTCAACCGCAGTATTCACTATCAGTTTAAAGATCACCGGGTTAAAAAAATCTACCGCGCTCTCGTGGCCGGCAATCCGGGCTTTTCAGAGCTGCGCCTGTCAAATTTTATATATCGCCATGCCGGCCGTTACCGCTGCAGCGATACCGGGCCCGGCAAGCAGGCTGTCACGCAGTTTCGCATGCTTAAAGCCTATGACGGCTTCAGCTTTCTTGAGGCCGAGCCCGAAACAGGCCGCACCCATCAGCTGCGGCTGCAACTGGCCCATTTCGGAAACCCCATTCTGGGTGACCGGCTCTATGGCGCTGCACATGCGCAGGGCCCTGGCCGCACCATGCTGCATGCCATATCGCTCAGCGTAGTTCATCCTGTGACCCAAAAAAAAATAACCGTTGTGGCTCCTCTGTTTCAGGATATGCTCGAGCTTATAGAGAACGCAGCAGGAGGCGCGCCGGCTGCACATGCAGGAACTGCTCTGCCATAAAAAACAATGGGGTTTTTCATATGCTGCTTGCGCCCTCTTTTTTTGTCTGGTATATATTTTAAAAAAGTAACTATTCAGATGAGGTACTATTTATGTTTCAGGAAAATGTCCTCAATCCGTCAACATTCTGTGTTACCTGGGAGCAGATTCCCGGCCGCGGCGCTGTTGAGCGCCAGCAGGAAGACATTATCATCAATGCCGAAAAAGCCCGCCAGAGCGGCAAGATTCACGCTATCGGCATTACCGATAACCCCGGCGGCAACCCGGCCCTTGCCGTTGATCTGCTGTGCGCCGAGCTGAAGCGCACGGGCATGGAGCCCCTGGTGCATTTTGCCTGCCGCGACAAAAACCGCAATGCCATCGAAAGCATGCTCTACGGCCTTGAGCGCAGCCAGGCCCGCAACCTGCTTCTGCTCTCCGGCGATTACCCCTCCAATGAAGGCTTCGGCGGAACATCGCGGCCCGTATTTGACCTGGACCCGGTGAATGCCCTGCAGCTGGTGGCTGAAATGAACAAGGGGTTTAAGTACCAGAACCTGGGCAAACCCCAGCAGCTTACACCTACGCAGTTTTTCGCGGGTGTGGGCATATCACCCTTTAAAGCAAGCGAAGCCGAGCTTGCCGGTCAGTATTACAAACTGCGCAAAAAGATAGCTGCAGGGGCGAAGTTCGCCATCACGCAGATCGGCTATGACGCCCGAAAAATTCATGAGCTCCTGCAGTGGCTGAAGCTCAATAAATTCGACCTCCCGGTGCTTGCCAACCTGTTTGTGCTTCCCTTCGGTGCGGCAAAAATAATGAAGGCGAACAAAATCCCCGGTTGCGTCATTCCCGATGGCCTGCTGGCCAGGCTCGAAGAGGAGTCAAAGGCACCGGACAAAGGCAAAGGTGCCCGCATCATGCGCGCTGCGGAGTTCTATGCCGTGGCAAAAGGGCTGGGGTGCGCGGGCGCCCATATCGGCGGCCATAATATCAGCTGCGATACGGTGCTTGAGGTGATCGATCGCGGCGAGGAGCTGTCGCCCAACTGGCGCGACGTGCTGGCAAAATTCGATTACTCCAATGAGCCCACGTTTTTTTACTATTACAAGCGCGACGAAGCAACCACCCTGAACCGCCAGGAGGAGAACCCCCGTCCGGAGAAAGC
>JAFGCP010000243.1 GCA_016932595.1 Deltaproteobacteria bacterium | reverse complement strand
GGACTTGTTGAAGTCCCCATGGGCATCACGCTCCGTGAAATCATCTTTGATATCGGCGGCGGCATTCCCGGAGGTAAGGCCTTCAAGGCGGTTCAGACCGGCGGCCCGTCAGGCGGCTGTATTCCCGAACAGCTGCTCGATCTGCCGGTGGACTATGATGAACTGGCCAAAACCGGATCCATTATGGGGTCCGGCGGCTTGATCGTCATGGATGAAAAAACATGCATGGTTGATGTGGCCCTTTATTTTCTCAGGTTCCTTGAAGATGAGTCCTGCGGCAAGTGTACGCCCTGCAGGGTCGGCGTTACAAGAATGAGAGAAATTCTTGAAGATATCTGCGAGGGCCGCGGAACGGTCACGGACCTTGCGCTCCTGGAAAAACTGGGCGGCATCATCAAGGAGTCAGCATTGTGCGGCCTCGGACGAACAGCACCGAACCCTGTTCTGTCGACGTTGAAATATTTTAAAAAAGAGTACCTGGCCCATATTAAGGACAAAAAATGTCCGGCCGGTGTATGCCGGGAGCTTGTCACGTATGCAATTGACAAAAAGACCTGTATTGGCTGCGGTGCCTGTATAAAGGCCTGTCCCGCTGCGGCCGTCAGCGGGACAAAAAAGAAACCGCATAAGATCAATCCAAAAAAATGCATTAAGTGCGGCGCATGTTCAGAGATTTGTCCTGTGGGTGCGATAGCAACCTGACAGGATACAGGCTTGATGTATGAAACAGGAAGGGTTCTCAGATAGCCGAATCTCTTCCTTTTCTTCCCAAGGAGTTACCATGGTAACACTGAAAATTGATGAAATGCCGGTTCGGGTTCCTGAAGGATCAACGCTGCTTCAGGCAGCTCAAAAGCTCGGTATCTGGATCCCGACTTTATGCCATCATGAAGCCCTTACACCCACCGGCGGCTGCAGGCTGTGCGTGGTGGAAATAAAGAGGGATACCACGTCTCAAGTTGTCAGTTCCTGTGTGTATAAGGCTGAGGAAGGTCTTGAGGTGCAGACAGCCACAGAAAAAATCAGGGGCATTCGGCGCTGTATCATTGAACTGCTGCTGGCTGAAGCGCCCGGGGCAAAAGTGCTTCAGGACCTTGCCCGTGATCTGGGGGTTAAACCGGTAAAACGCTTTTCCCCGAGAGGGGAACTCTGTATTGCCTGCGGCAGATGTGTGCGCGCCTGCAGTGAAATTGTTGGCGTGAGCGCTATCGGATTCGCTAAACGCGGCTATGAAAAACTGGCGGTATCGCCTTTTTATGAACGGGCGGAAAACTGCATCGGATGCGGCACCTGTGCGGAAGTCTGCCCGACCGGAGCAATACGACTTACAGATATCGCTGAAGGTGAAACCGCATATGCAGCCGACGGAACGACGATTCAGGGACCCGCCCGGATCATCGAGAACTGGAAAGTGGCCCTGAAGCTTAAAACGTGTAAAGAATGCGGGGAAGCTTTCGCACCGGAAAACCAACTGGCGTATTTCTCTAACAAAGCCGGGCTGCCTGAAAATTATTATGATGTATGCCGGCATTGTCGCACATGACCGGCAAGCACTATTAACTTAAAAGAAACGTTGGGTAGGATATGAAAGTAGATCGTGAACTATGCGTAGGCTGCGGAGCCTGTCTAAATCTCTGTCCACGGTTGGCCATTCGTTTTATCGATGATAAATCTTTTATTGATCAGGTTTCCTGTATTGAGTGTGGCACCTGCAGGGCCGGCTGCGGGGTGGATGCAATTTTATGTGACTGCCGCTTTCCTGAAATACTCCTGCTTAATCTCACAAGCGATACCTATGGGAAAGGGGAGCGCTCATGAAAAAAATCTATGATTTTATTGTCGTTGGAGCAGGCCCCGCAGGGTTGATGATCGCAAAAGAGCTATCAGCAGCCCGGCAGGATGTGCTTCTGATTGATATAAAGAAGGAAATATCGAAAGTTCACCGTTCCTGCTGTACCATGCTGATCAATGAGCCCAATACACACGGAGAGACCGTTCGCTTTGTTGATAATGATCTCTATTTTGAGAAAACCGGCATTACGGTGAAATACGGCCATCCCTATGTCAAACTCGTGAAGAGTTCGAGACTTTCAACCGGCGGCAAAAAGCTGACCATGGTCAACCGCGACAACGGGGTGGCGCTGCCGTACACCAAAGAAATCATCCTGCGTAATCTCCTGGATGAATCCCTGGCAAACGGCGTGGATATCTTAACCGAAACAGCCGGTATTCGAGCGGAAAACATTGGCGGTAAAGTGAAAGTAACTATTCGCGACAACCATACACGAACGCTCAAGGAAGTCTGGGGCAGGGTCTGTTTCGCGGCGGACGGTTGCAACTCGCAGATTGTGACGGGCCTGGAGCTTTTCAGGACCCGAAAATATTTTGGTTCATACCGGGTGGCCTCCTATTTCCTTGATGAAGTGGATTATCCGAACTGGGATTCCTGGATCACCTGTCTGGGAAAGGGGCACACTCCCTGGGGCAAAGGTCAGATCTATATGGTCCCCAAATATCTGGCGGATGCAAAAAAAGGAGATAAACCCATTCTTGATGTGTTCTGCGGAACCCCCTGCGGTTTTCCAGCCAAAATGGGCCTTGACTGGTTCTTAACCGAAGGTCCGTTCAGGGAATGGTTCCACAATGCCAAGATCGTTCATAAGGCGGCATGTGTTCTCAATTTCTATACCTGCATCATGAATCCGGTAGAGGGAAATATTGTTGTGGTGGGTGATGCGGCCGCCTTTATTGAAACCTACTGCCAGTCGGCATTAATGTACGGATATCTGGC
>JAFGCP010000242.1 GCA_016932595.1 Deltaproteobacteria bacterium | reverse complement strand
GGGTCTGTATGCCTTCGGGATCGGAGACGGCCAGCGGGTCATAGCTCTGGGCCTGGGCAGGAACCCCTGCGGCGCAGAGCGTGAGAAGAAGCATACAACAATTGAGGATCCGCCCGAAAAAGCGCAGGAAAAAAACGGAAGGCATAAAATACGGGCCTTTTCTGTGATAACAGGGATCTGTGTTTTCAAGTTAAAGCTTTCACCGCGTCACATACATGGAGCAGCACCGCGTTAAGTTTATACTCTGTAAACTCTTCAACCCCCAAATAGTTTTCATGCCAACGGAAATTTCTTTTAGAAAATCCCCTTGAATAAAAAATTCAGCAGCTCAAAAGTCAGCTGTTTACCGGGCCTCTACAACCGCCCCCTTTATTTCTTCATGATTGCTCCCGATTCATGCATGTGCGATAATGCGCCAGTACTGAAACCGGGGGTGTAAAGGAGACAACAGCATCCTTTAAATCTTTAACATCAGAAAGGCCCTGTATGACAAACCAGGACACCCATTCCAAAACCATAGGGTATCTTCTCTGGATTTTCGGTTTTCTCGGCTCACATCGTTTTTATTACGGCAGGCCGGTCACCGGCACCATCTGGTTTTTTACTCTGGGCCTGCTTTTTATCGGCTGGATCATCGATCTGTTTCTGATCCCGGGCATGGACCGGGAGGCGGACAGACGATACCGGACAGGGCGGATTGATTATACCGTGAGCTGGATTCTGCTCACCTTCCTGGGGGTTTTCGGCATACACCGCTTTTACCTGGGCAAATGGGTCACGGGGCTCGTCTATCTTCTAACCGGAGGCCTGTTTCTGGTGGGATATTTGTATGATTACTGGACACTGAACGACCAGATAGACGAACTCAACCGCCGGCCGCAGGATGCTCGCATCTGATGGAATGAAAAAAGGGGCCTTCTTTGTTATCTCATCGCCGGCTTCCCCCTGAGCTTATGTGCTCTTGCCCAGTACCGCCAGGAGGTCTCCAACGAATTTGACTATCATCTGCCGATGCTCCGGTGAGATGCTGGTAAATTCTATGCCCATGCCCGGCGCATCCGTGCCGCCAGCCTGCCGTATCCATTTTACCCGGCCTTCGATATTCATAATTTCTTCATCGATGGGCAGCGTGAGCTGCAGGGTCACGATGGCGCCTACCTTCTGCGGCGTGTCGGTCTGGACAAAGACCCCTCCGCCGCTCAAGTTCCGCAGCGAAGTCCAGTGAAATGTTTCTGCATGGCGTATTGTCAGTTCTAAATCGGCCTTTACGCGCTGCTGCACTCGATTTTCAATGCCCATGAGACCCCCTTGTTATGAAATGACAAATACCCGTGCACTCCTGCGGTTTGCAGGCTAAAATGACGAGATCAGCGAAAAATCGAGATCTTCAATAAATGTCGGTTGTGACCCGACCTTGATATCCACGGGCCCGTACTGGAGCTGATAGCCGGTGCCGATGGGCTCCGTGTAATTATCGCCAACCTCGCCGCCGACCGGTTCGAAATCCTCGGGTGTATTGTCGGCTGTTGAAAAATCAGCGATAATGCCATACTGGCCTGCCGGATCGATCCCGGTGACGCGATACTCTCCTTTTGCATTGCTGGGGCTTGAAAAGCTGTACTGCGTATTATCTATGTACCCGCTGACCGTCACGGTGACGCGCTCGGCAGGTATCGGGTCGGGTTGACTGGTCTCAAAATACACCTTGCCCCCGATCTCGCCCCCGCTATTATTGCAGCCGGTGTACGCAAAAAACCATAATGGCCAGGGCAATGACTGAAGCGATCACTTTCATGGCTCTTCTCCTCATAAAAAAAGCAACTATTTTTATATTGCCATAGAATTTCCTGCTGTCAAGCCCGCAGGCCGGGTTGAGGAAAAAAACCAGGCGACAGCTATTGCGAGGGTATAAGGGGGCAATATGCCCCTGATGCAGGACTGCGCACTGAAAAATTCTGGTCAGGCCGGAATGGCGGGTTCATGCTGCGAAGGGGGCTGCGCTCTGCATGCAATTTCTTGTACAATAGCCCGGGTTCTGCTATGAAAAGTCTAAAATAAAGCACTTGGATCAAGGAGGCCCATGGAAGACCGAAAACTGGCTGATTATATAGATATCGCCATCAAGCGCGAAATCGAGGCTTTTGATTTTTACCAGGGGCTTTTTGACAGAGTGGAAGATCAAAGCGCCCGGTATGCACTCGAGCAGCTTGCAGCCGAAGAAAAAAAACACCGGGAGTTCCTTGAAGCGTATAGGGCCGGAAAACTGGGGGGTCAGGCTCTGAGGCTCACGGAAGTCATCGATTATAAAATAGCGGAGCATCTGGAGAGGCCGGATATCAAAAAAAGCCTGGAGAGCAAGGATGTCTACCTGGTAGCTGCGTTTCGGGAGCAAAACTCCTGTGCCTTTTATGCCGGTCTGGCGGCCGTGCATCCCGAGGGCAGCGTGAAAGACATGCTGCTGCGCATGGCAAACGAGGAGCTGCGGCATAAAGAGAAGGTCGAATACCTGTATGCCAACACGGCATTTCCCCAGACCGACGGCGGCTGAAATCTTTGTGCAAAAAACACCGGTGTGCGTCCATGAATAAATAAACACCTCTGATCAGTCCCGGTTGTAATAAGCTATTCCTGTGCTGCAGTACTATGTGACACAGCCGCAGCACCCCTTTACAGGGTGCCCAATTCGAACCCTGTGCGTGAGAGGCGCAATCATCCATGACACTCATTGCCATCTACTGTGCGCTTATCTTTTTCTACAGCCTTGTTTCAAAGCGCCTTGAGCGCACCGTCATCACAGCCCCCCTTCTTTTCACCGTTGCGGGCGGGGTGGCGCTTCTGCTTATCCCGGAGCTGCGCGGCCGCGACTATAATTTCAAGCTGTTGCTGCAGGTGGCTGAAATCGGCCTGGTGCTGCTGCTCTTCACCGATGCCAGCAAAACAGATCTTGCCATTTTAAAAAGCATCCGAGCCCTTCCCCTGCGGCTTTTGAGCACGGGCATGCTGCTGACCATCGTGCTGGGGGCCCTTGCCGCCGTGGGCGTGTTCCCGAACCTTACCATCTGGGAAGCGGGCATACTCGGGGCCATTCTTGCTCCCACGGACGCGGGCCTCGGGCAGATCATCGTCAGCAGCCCGCGCGTGCCCAAGCGCATCCGCCAGGCGCTTAATGTGGAGGCGGGCTTGAACGACGGGCTGTCCGTTCCGTTCATGCTGTTCTTTATCGCCCTTGCTGAATCCGGGGCTGCAGGCCAGAAGGGGGTGCTCGGCCGTTTTATCATGGAGCAGCTCGGGTACGGGGCGCTCATCGGCATCGGCATCGGCCTTGCCGGCGGGCTGCTCGTGGGGCTGGCGCATCGCAGGCAGTGGATGGC
>JAFGCP010000027.1 GCA_016932595.1 Deltaproteobacteria bacterium | reverse complement strand
GACAAACATGTCGTCGCTGCCGAAGCCTTCGGAATTGTATATGGCGCCAAAGCCCTGGGCGAGCATGCCGGTGATGGCCACATGGCTGCCGTACATGACACCCGCCATGTTGGTGCTGACCACCCGCGGAATTTCCCGTGTTTCAAGCTCCCAGAACAGGCGGGTCGTATTGGCGATGCCCGCATTGTTCATCCAGATATCGACCTTGCCGAACGCCCTGACCGCGGCGTCCCACAGGGCCTGCACCTGGGCAAAGTCCGTCATGTCGCAGTGGCAGCAGGCAACCCTGTCGTTGCCGAATTCCGCCGCCGCCGTTTCATATTCCTGCTCCATTTCAGCCTTTGCAAAGCTCGAGAACATGACTGAGCTGCCTTTTTTCAAAAACTCCTTTGCAAGCCCAAGGCCGATGCCCTTGGAACTGCCGGTTACGACGACTGATGTCATTGCTTGCACTCCCCTGAAATATTGTTTTTTTTTCGCTGGTCTGATTCGTGCAAAGCCCAGCCTGGAAAATCGGCATATGCTGTTTGGCCGCCCCGTTTTACGTTATTCAACGTGACTGACTTTTAATACTGCAAAGAAAAACAGATGCCTTACACAGAGCTTGCAGCCAGTGTGCGTGCCGGCAAGCGCTGCACGGGCGGTGCGAATGAAGGCTGAGCATTGTAACAAAGAGCTGTTGTTAAGAGCATATAGCCCGCGCAAGCGAGGTGGCCCGCATACAGGCTGCACCGTGGCTTTAAAACGCAGTCAAGTTGAGTTACTTAAAACCCGAACTGGCTTAGCAGGTCCCTGGTATTGTATTCATCTGACTCGAAGCGGGCATTGGCCTTTTGCGTGTCGAGCCAGGCTATGGTCGCCCCGCCGTCCTTGTTGGCGAGAATATTTTCAGCCAGCCAGGGCGTCACGGTTTCTACGGTGTCGGCCAGGCAGTTGTACACGATTTTGGTAATTTCAAGCCGCTCGGGCGGCAGTTTGCGCAGTTCATCCAGGATAAAATCGGTCAGCACGATGCCCGGCGAGAGCAGGCAGGCATTAACACCCGTGCCCTCGAGCTCGAGCTGCAACGAGGAGGTAAAATACGTGACCGCCCGCTTGGTCGTGCCGTAGACCGACAGGCCGGCGATAAACTCGTCGTGACTGCCGTGGCCCTCCATGTTGTAGATGAACCCGCCCCCTAGAGCGGTCATGCCCTTGAGGGCGACCTGTGTTGCATAGACCAGGCCGGTAACGTTGGTGTCAATTACGGACTTCATTTCAGCGGGCTTCAGCTCCGCGACATTGCGGGTAGGGTGGGTCACGCCCGCATTGTTGATCCAGATGTCGACCGTGCCGAATGCCGCAACCGCCCCGTCCCAGAGGGCCTGCAGCTGGTCGGGGCTGGTGACCTCGCAGGCCAGGCCCGCCACAGTGTCCTTGCCGTAATCCGCCGCGAGCCTGCCCACCTCGGCCTCAACCAGCTCCTGGCTGCGGCCGCTGAGCATAACGCGGCACTTTCGCTTGAGAAATTCAACTGTCATGCCGTGGCCGATACCGCGGGTGCTGCCCGTGATGACGATGGTTTTCATGCCATTTCCCGATATAATTGCCCGGACACGATGCGTTGTCGCCCGGTGACGTATGGTCTTGGTTTATCCTGTAATTTCCGTATCGAACGTTAAAATGTCAGGGTACCCAGCGCTGATACACGCGAAAGCCCTCCCTGGCGAATGCCGAATTTGCCATGGTAATCCGGTCGATAGCTATTTTCATGACCACGAAATTGCCCTTTTTGAGCATGTCGCGGCGGGCCTTGTATGCGTTCTGTTTCTGCGTATCCGTGGCGTCGGGCGGCAGGCGCACGCTTTTTTCATAGGGAAGGAAATCCTTCACGGCCGTGGCAAACTCCGGATTCGTATTGTCAATCAGCACGGCGTGGCCTTTTATCTGGCAGCAGCGAAAGTCGGCAAAACTGTCAAAGTCCTTGTGCCAGTTCAGGCTCACTTTCGGATTGTTTTTCACATGATTGAGCTTTTCCGTGCCCATTTCATGCAGGCCGTACAGGACGCGGTTTTTCGGATCGAGTGAAAACTCCGCGGTCGTTGAAAGGGGTTCGTTATTGAGGCAGGTCGCAAGGATGAAGGTTTTTGTTTTTGTTTTCGCACCGATCATGCTCGTAAATTCCTGCCAGATTTTTTCTTTGGGCATAACGCCTTCGCCGGCTTTTTTGCCGGGCGTATCGCCGGTGAGCCAGACCTGCGTTGCCGTCGTATTGGCGTCGTATTTTACCTCATGGCAGTCATTGCAGGAAACCCCTTCGGGAATATCGGGATGATTGCTGGCAGCCTGCGCGCTCGTATCGATTGCCTTTGCCCTGGTTTCCGATGCTGCCGGTTTTTCTTCAACAGCAGATGCCTGTGCGTACACAAGGGCGCCGGCAAGAATGATTACCGGGAAATATACGGTTTTTTGCAGGGTATTCATTGCTCCTCCTTCATGACTGGAATTAAACATATTGGTCTACTATATTGGAATTACTTCTTAATGCCTTCCAAAAAGGTTTTCATATTAAGGCTGTGCTGGGTCATGGGATCGAAATCGATATCGATGGTAAAGTAGGTGAGAAAAAAGCCCATGGAGAGAAAATACAGAGTGCGGGCCACAGCGTCGGCGGCAATATCCTTGAACAGGCCCTTTTGTTTGCCGTCGGACAGGGTTTGGGCGAATATAGCAACCCTGTTTTTATAAAATTCGCTGACAGCCTGCCGTATGTCCGCGTCGCGCGAGGCAAGGGACATGAACTCAAAGCAGAACTTAAGGATATCCATGTTTTCATTGAATATTTCACTTGATTTCTTGACCAGGTCCTGCATGTGGCTTGAAACGTCCGCGGGCTGGTGAATTTTCAGTTTCAGGGACTCGAAATAGCGGTTCGCGACCGTGTGGAACAGGTCGATAAAGAGGATTTTTTTTGAGTTGAAATGGTGATACACACCCCCCTTTGTAATGCCCGCCCGGGAGGCGATGTCGTCGATGGAGGTTTCGTAGTAGCCCTTCTGGTTAAAACAGACAAGGGCTGCATTGAAAATTTCCTCTTTGCGCAGTTCCGGTGCTTTTTTCGTGGTCATGGCAGTCGGCTCAGCCGCATCACACGTCGAGGTTCAGTTCAGAGAACAGGTCACGGTTCTGGTAGTAGGGGTCCTGCAGGCGGGCCTTAAATTTTTCCTCGGGCATCCAGTTGATAGCAGCCCCGTTTTTGTCGTTTTTGAGTATTTCTTCAACAAGAAAAAGTGCGACAGTTTCGACCTTATCGCCCACGATATTAAAGCCTTTTTTGAGCATTTCGCGCTCCCGGGCCGGCATGGTCGCGATGGCCTTTATCATGAGATCGGTTATCACCGTTCCGGGCATAAGTGAGCCGACCTGTACGGGTGTATCCTTTACTTCCTCTATCAGCAGCTCCGTTATATAGCGGATAGCCCGTTTGGTCGTGCCGTACACCGCCATGCCCGCAGGCTTCTTGTCATCATTGGAGCCAAAACCGTAAAAATTGTAAATCTGGCCTGATCCCTGCTTCAGCATACCTTTCATGGCGACCTTGATACCGTAGAGATGCCCAACGATATTGGTGTTGATAACGGTTTTTATTTCATCCGGGTCAACCTCCCACAGGGGCAGGGTGGTGTTGGTGGCGCCGGCATTATTGATCCAGATATCGACTTTGCCGAATTTCGCGATGGCGGTGTCCCAGAGTGCCTGGACCTGGCTGAGATCCGTCACATCGCAGGTGAGCCCCGCCACCCTGTCAGCGCCGAACTGGTCTGAAAATTTTTTAACCGCGCTGTCCACATCGGCTTTTTTTCTCGAGCTTACCAGAATAGCGCAGCCGTGTTTAAGAAATTCAAAGCACATGCCCAGGCCAATACCCTTTGAACTACCTGTAATAACAACTGTTTTCATAATCAATACTCCTGCGCGGAATTTCAAACATACCGACTAACTGGTATTTATTCTACTGTATTAAATTCTTTTGTCAAGCTGCAAACAAGCTGTTAGAGTATTTTTGATGGAATCAACTGGTTATCAGGCTCCTGCCCCGGGCTACAGCATCGGTGTTGATCTGGGCGGCGCAAAAACCGAGGCTATCGTGCTCGACCCGTGTGGCCGAACGGTGTTTCGCCAAAGAGTTGCTACGCCCAGCCATGCCTACGGTCAGATACTTGACAGCATCGCTGAGCTGCTGGCGCGTGCTGCCGCAGCAGTACCTGAAGCGGCAGGCGCCAGTATCGGCATCGGCATACCCGGCTCGATTAAAGCGCAAACAGGCCTTGTCCAGAACGCCAATACGACCTGCCTGATCGGCAGGCCCCTGAAAAACGATTTGGAAGCAGCGCTCGGCCGCACCATAGCCGTGGAAAATGACGCCAACTGCTTTACCCTTGCTGAATGCCGCGCCGGCGCCGGTCAGGGCTTTGACCTGGTGTTCGGCATTATCATGGGCACGGGCTGCGGCGGCGGGATGTGCATCAATGGCCATGTACGGCAGGGGCCGCACCGCATTGCCGGCGAATGGGGCCATTATGCGGTCGATCCGCAGGGCGCCGCCTGCTACTGCGGCAAGAAGGGCTGCGTTGAAACGAAAATCAGCGGCGGCGGTGTCGAGGCGGCGTTTTCCGCGCGTTATGGCAGAGTGCTTTCGATGCGCGACATAGTGCAGGGGTATCGCAGCGGCGATAGCGCATGCATGGAGGCGTTCACGGCGTTTCTCGATGATTTCGGCCGCTGTCTCGGCGGGCTCATATCCATACTGGACCCCGATGCCGTGGTGCTCGGCGGCGGACTGTCAAACATCGACGAGCTCTACACGCTGGGCTTTGAAAAAGTACGGGCCTATGCGTTTCACGAGCAGGTGCACACGCCGATACTGAAAAACCGGCTTGGTGATTCCGCCGGCGTATTCGGTGCGGCCTGGACCGGGGCCGCGGCTATTGGCAATGATTGCCTGGTGGCGAGGGCCCTGGATGATAATCTGCAGGTCGGATAGAGCGGCAGCGAAAACCGACCTGCAGATTATTCGCAGCAGCTGAGGGGCTCGAAATGCAGGCTGAAGCAGCCGCAGGAAGGGCACAGGCAGGCTGATCGCGGAAGCACGAAATCTTCCGGCTGTGGACCCGACGATACCTGCTCAGCCTGCAGGGCCGGGTCATTGTAAAACACGACGGTTGCGCGGCACACCGGGCAGTGGCAGTCTTTTTCAAGGTAATTGACAGTCTGGAGGTTGCCGCAGCCTGCGCACAGGGCCGGCGCCATGCACACCGATTGCTGATCGCTGCGCAGCGAGCCGCCGAAAAATTCCGTTTCAAAGCCGCAGGAGCACAACGCCTTTATGATACTGCCCATGGCTGCAAACCGCATATTGAGAGCATTTCACGGTATTCTGTAGCCGCTTTTACCATACAGGCTTAGGGTTCGTACGCCCGTGCTAAGTTCTCGCAAACAGTGCTTTTTTGAGATGATACGCCTGTGCTCGAACCGCACGGGCTGCCTTCACCAAAAGCCTGTATGGTGCATTCGAGGCTATGATATTTTGTGAAATGCTCTAGTCGATCGGCATGGGATTGCAGACATTCTTATCCGAATCGGCAACCCGGCCGCAGTTGAAGCAGATGAATTTGGGGTTTTTGGCAAGCATTTTGATTTCCTCGAACTTGTCCTGGCTTGCCAGCAGGCACAGGTGCCCCTTGTGATCGCCCTTGCAGATTTGTTCCGCCATAGTTCCTCCTTTGCGTTACGCAGTTAAGAATCAGCCAATCTGTTTTTATATTCAGAAATTAGTATATTCCTTCGGTCAATACAAGCCCTGTCTTAATCATGAAGCTTTTTTGAGCAGGCGTATGAAACGAGTTTCACAAGGCCGGACGCTGCAGGCATGCCGAAACGGCTTTTTTTATATTTGTGGACCCGGTCTTTTTTTGTTATGTACCTGACTTTCATAAACATTATTCCAAGGGGTTTTGCCATGAAACAGGAAGTCGCGTTTTATTCGGAAGGCTGCAAGCTTATCGGAGATCTGTACCTGCCCGACAACATGGCTGACGGCGCGAAGCTGCCAACAATCGTTTTATGCCACGGCTTTGCCGGCATTCGCGAGATACTGCTGCCGGCGTATGCCGAATTTTTCGCTCAAAACGGCTTTGCGGCGCTTGTCTTTGATTACCGCGGTTTCGGCGACAGCCAGGGCGAGCGGGGCAGGCTGGCGCCGGCAGAACAGGTCGTCGATATCCGCAATGCCCTGACGTTTATGGAAACGCTGCCGCAGGTAGACCCGTCGCGCATGGGCCTGTGGGGCACCTCCTTTGGCGGGGCCAATGCCGTGCATACGGCTGCGATTGACAAACGGGTGAAATGCATCACCGTGCAGATTACGTTTGCCAGCGGCGAGCGCATGGTCGCCGGCGGCATGAACGCTGAAGAGCGGGAAAAGCTCATGGCAACCCTGCAAAAGGCCTGGCAGCGAGCGGTCACGAAAAACAAGCCCATGGCCCTGAACATGGACCAGATCCTGACCGATGCCGACTCTAAGGCGTTTTACCAGAAAACCGTTGAGCTGCACCCCAAGCTGAAAACCCGCCTGCCCCTTCTGACCATTAAGGAAAGCATGGAGTGCCGTCCTGAAGAACGTATCGGCGGCCTCGGCATACCGGTCATGATCATCGGCGCCACAGGCGACATCGTCTGCCCCGTCCAGGAGTCGAAAATCCTCTATGAAAAGGCCGCAGAGCCCAAAGAGTTGTTCATCATCGAAAACGCCCGGCACTACGACGTGTACGAGGGCGAATATTTCACGCTTTCGGCCGGCAAGGCCCTGGAGTGGTACGAAAAATATCTCTGCTGAATCATGAGGTGCAATTGAAATCTGAAATCTGTCCGAAGGGTTTCAACCGCCTGAATTTTGAAGAAATGAAAAGGGTAGGGGCTATGGTCGGCTTTGACGTAACCGCCTGCGCACGGCACAAGAAATCCTGCGGCCCGGGCTGCGACTGGCTGGCCCGTGATAAGCGGTACTATACGCTCATGCTGCTCAAGCACCTTGATGCGCTTATGGATCAGAAAAAGTCACTGCCTGTCGATGTTCTGGCCTGGCATGAGAAAGCAAAAGACGCAGCCAGGGAATATGCCGCAATGGAAGAACGCATGTATCCGATACTTAAGCGGAAATCCATAAAGCATACATGACTTTCAGATCAGTCCGCCAACTCTCCAGTGCCGCCGGTTGCAGAAAAAGTAAAATAAAGTGGAATAAAGGTAAGGTTTGCGTCCGGGAGTTCGGCATAGGGGCGAGATGATAGAACAATACCTCCGGGCAGGCTGTTATAGTTTTGAATGAGCATATGCAGGCTTTTAAGCCTGCCCGCAGCTCCGCTTTTAACCTCCACCGCCTTTATCGCTCCATTGACCACGGCTAGATAATCCACTTCGGCTGAGCTGCTTTTTTGCCGCCTCGACCAGTAATAAAGCTCTCCCTTCTGCGATACAGCCATTTCCTGTCCCGCGAACTGCTCTGCCATTGCTCCTCGATAGATGTGTAAAAGATCTGTTTTTGAATATTCAACATCAACCGGCATTCCGGAAAGATAGCGCATAAGGCCGATATCCACTAGCAGCGCCTTGAAAATTTTTGCCGATGCCGTAGCGCCGAGCGGGAGACCGCCGGGATCAGCAGCGGCTACTTTCCTGACAACATTTGCCAGACACAGCAGGTCAAAAGCTTTTTTTATCGTCGGGTTAGAATAGCCCTGAGCAAGATGCGTGTATTTTATCTGGCTGCCTACGGATTGCGTTACAGCGGTAAGCACCGCGTTGATGCAGGTTTTATCTACCTGGGGAGTATACTTAGCGAAATCAAGTCGATACGTTTCGCATATCTGCGCCTGAACCTCAAACGCCTCCTGCAGGGAAGCAGTCTCTTTATATGCCTTGACGCATTCAGGCATACCGCCGATAAAAAAATACCGCCGCAATTCCTGGGAAAGCAAGTCATGTATCGTCCCGGAAACAGTGCACGGAGGACGTAGCATGAGGCTGGCAGCCTGGCTATTGCCGGTGGCTGCAAGATATTCCGCGAAACAGAGAGGATGGAGGTGCATAAACTGCACGCGGCCTACCGGAACTGCTATCTCCTTCATCGTAAATTCGAGCAGAGAACCGGCCGCTATTACATGCAGTTCCGGAATTTCCTCGAAAAAATATCTCAGGGACGCAACTGCTCTCGGGCATGCTTGAATTTCATCGATGAACAACAGTGATTTGCGCGGCGTAATTTTTTGCCCCAGCAACACTTCAAGCTCAGCGCAAATTCGTTTTGCATTTAAGTCAGTGGTGAAAATCCGATGCCACTGCAGATTTCGTTCAAGATCGATATAGGCAACAGATTCGAAATTTTTTTTTCCGAATTGTTTGACGGACCAGGTTTTACCGACTTGGCGCGCCCCTCTAAGAATCAAAGGCTTTCGGCGTGACTTGTTTTTCCATTGTTTAAGTTGAGCATCGATAAGGCGTTTCACACAATTCCTCGCACTATGAATTAAAAGGTTGATGCACTACTTTTAAAAATACAATGTTATTTTAATTCAGGTGCTTTAAAAAAGAAAGGTATTTTTTCCATTGGGCTAATATGCTACTCTATGGATTGTGGCATTTTTGTATTTTTCAAAATGTCTTTTCAGCTTTATTCTTGTAACCAGCCGTGAAATCTGGTAAAATTAAAAATAACTTTGCGGTCTAATAAATAATACGCTAATCATTTTTTTATGGCAACGATTCTGCCAAAAATCGGTATCTATGTGGGTCGGGGAGCATCCCATTCCTGGACCTGGCTGGCAGACATTTGCGACCGCGAGGGATTGAGCTGTGTCTGTTTTCTTGATGAACAGGATATTGCGGCAGGAGCGCTTACCGGCGTATCAGTATTTTTTATTTCCGGCGGCGATACCTTTGCCATAGCTCAGGGCCTGGGCAGGGCCGGTGCTGACGCTATTGACGCATTTGTCAAAAACGGCGGCGTGTATGTAGGGGCCTGCGCAGGAGCGTATCTGCCCCTGAACTCATCGCTTGCGCCCCTGAACCGGTTCAACTTCGTGCCGGCCCGCATCGCAAACCTGACCAGTAAACTGCCCGAGGCGATCGCCCGGCCTGAAAAATTCTGCACCGAATACGGGTGCCGCTATGTCTACCACCCGGTTCGGGAAAGCGTCCGGCTGCGGCTAAACGGATGGGGCGGCTATGACGCCATTACCGCGCCCTTATACGGAGGACCGGCGCTCATGCCCTCGGATGATGTTACGGTGCTGG
>JAFGCP010000241.1 GCA_016932595.1 Deltaproteobacteria bacterium | reverse complement strand
CGCGGGAAGCATGGCTCTGAACTTTTCGCCGTTGCCGAAAATCGGATTTACCGAGCAGCGGGACAATTTCCTGGGCACCATGGTTACCTGGCCAAGACAGCCGATATTGCAGGAAATGCACTTGCGGACCCGTGCCGCATTTCCTGCTTTGATTTTATTTGCCCAGTCATGATCAGCGATAAGCGCTCGGCCTATTGCCACTAAATCCGCTTTCCCTTCCTGCAGCACTTTTTCAGCAAGGTCCGGATTCCCGAGCTTGCCGCCGGCTATAACCGGTATATCCACAACCTTCTTAATTGCCTCTGCAAGGTGAACATCAACGCCCTCGGGCTGATACATATTGGGGATCTCGAATTCCGTCTTTGCCCAGCCGCCTCCCCGGGCACGAATAGCGTCTACCCCGAATTCCGCAACCTTTTTAGCTATTTCCACGCCTTCTGCAAGAGTCCGCAGGCCCGGGGTATAGTGGTCAGGATCAAACATATACAGAATGGGAAAACTTTTTCCCACAGCACTTCTGGTCGCTTCTATGAGCTCTTTGATAAACTGCATCCTGCCGTTGAAGTCGCCGCCATACCTGTCTTCCCGCTTGTTGAACTGGGGCATGGTAAAGTAATCCGGCAAAGCCGTCATATTCATTTCGATGGCATCAAAGCCGCTTGCCTGCATCCAGCTTGCCACATTGGCAAACTCCTCTATGATGGCCTCGATCTCCCCGATGGTGAGCTTATTAAAGAGCGTAAACCCCAGTATTTTTTCATCAGGGTGCTGGCGCATGTAATTTTGAGCCCAGCCGTAGACCCCGTTTGACAGGGCGGCGCAAATTTTGCCGCCGCTCACATGCACGGCCTCGGTCAGCTCAAAAAGCCGCTGATTGTATTCCTCGCTCCAGTGAGGGTCTGTCCAGCGCATTCTGTTGCCCGCGCGTCCTGCGTCATACTTTGCAATTTTATAGGGCATGGCCCGATGCCAGGGCGGCCGCTGCTCAAATGGATCGGCAAACATGGTGACCGGAATCACCATGGCCGCACCGCCCCGGGAAAGGCTTGAAAAAAACTCAATGGTTTTCTCAGATGTTTCGCCTGAGCTATGGTCAAAAGAAAATGCCATGGGAGGAAAAATAATACGGTTGCGAAGCTTAAGCTTATTTATGGTAAACGGAGAAAACAGATTAGTATAGGTAGCAGACATGGTAGTTGAGCCCTCCTGAAAAATTAAATATTCCTTTTGCCCATCGGCGTTCTGTGCAGCGCTAATTTTATAGAACCTTTGCGCCAAATACGTATCGCACCGCTATCAAGGAAGATACGGAGATGAGCCGTTTTAGTCAATAATAATTGATTAATAGTCTAATGATAGCATAAAACTATCATTAGGAGAGGGATTGCAGGTGGGTGTTCAGGTTGGCTTTTTTGTTTTTCAGCCCTAATTTATCTCTGATATTTTTTCGATGAAATGAAATCACCGGTTCCGAGACTTTTAAAAATTCGGCTATTTCCTTTGTCGTTTTCCCGTCTCTGATGAGATTGGCCACTTGAATCTCTTTGGGCGTGAGATTCAAATATTTTGAAGACAGCTTGCGTGAAAAAGGGGAAATAATTTCATTCAGGTTGGTTTCAACCAGTTCCAGACAAAGCCTTTGGCGCGAATGAAGACTTTCGGTTCGTATTTTTTTCAACAGCGGCATGAGCAACTCCTTGACATTGCTGAGCAGGTTTTCCTCCAACTCCTGCCGGTCTTCATCTCTTTGCTTTAAGAGAACTTTCAGCGCCGCATTGGCCTCCCTGAGATTATCCGTTCTTTCTTCGACTTTTTTTTCCAGCTCATCATGGGCCTTTTGAAGCGAGACCTCCATCTCCTTCCTCTCGGTAATATCAATGCCGGTGCAAATAACATTGGCAATAGCCCCTTGTTCATTAAGCAACGCCGTATTTGACCAGGCAAGCAACCTTTGGCGCCCGTCTTTTGTAAGCAAATAATTTTCATGCTGCAAAGGTGTTTCGCGTTTATGAAAATTTTTAAAGGATTCCAGGGCTTTTTTTCTGTCGTCAGAAGATATAAGGTGCTCCCAAAAATATTTCCCTGCTAAATCTTCAATTGAGAATCCGCTTATTTTTTCAAATGCAGCATTCACATTCATTATCCGCCCCTGCGCATCAGTCACAAAAATGAGCGCGGCGGTCGTTTCTAGAATAGCGGCGATAAAATTTTTCTCGGTGCGCAATGCCTCTTCCGCTTTCTTGCGGTTGGTTATATCGCGAACTACCGCTGAAAAGAGCGAGGAATCCTCGCCTTTCCAGACGGCAAAAGAAATTTCCACGGGGAACTCCCTCCCGTCTTTTTTGATCCCCGTCGCTTCAAAGGTCTTTCCCTCAGAACTTGAAAAACCTGTTTCGAAAAAGCTTTCCCGCTTTTGGGCGGAAGCTTGTCGGAAGCGTTCCGGCAGGAGCAATTCTATCTGCTTGCCCAAAATTTCGTCTTCCCGATACCCGTAAATTTTTTCAGCGCCTCTATTCCAGTAAATAATATTACCCGCACGATCTGTTTCTATGATCCCGTCAGGCGTTGTTTCCGCAACAGCGCGGAAACGCTCAAGTGCTGCTTGCAACGATTGTGCTTTTTTATTGGAAAGCTGCTTACTGCTTTTCATATGATTCGTCATGAATTATCACCCGTTAACACCGACCCTAACCCAAAGGCTATACACGGTAAACCTGCCCGACTCTAATTTTCTCCTTATAATACACATTCTTGTAAATCAATATAACTATTTTAAAGAACGGCTAAAAAAGCCTCCCCTTCCGAAGCATGAATAAAAAATACTCCTCATAACGCACGGAACAAGGAGTATGGCTGCACACCACAAATCACAGGTGTGTTTGCGTATCAGGGTTTCCTGTGGAGATGCTCATCCGGTTCAGGTTCTGCGCCAGCTTTGTCGCCTGCCGCTGCAAACGCGCTGCTGGACGCAAGCTCAAGCGAGTTTGCGCACTTGAGGAGCGTATATCCAAATCGCTAGGGCGCAGGCAGACGCAATGACGCTGCTTGCCATGACGGTTGCTGGCTCACCGATTGCAGATGCCGCCAGGCCTGCCAAAAGCCCCCCTATGGGCATAAGCCCGAAATGCGTCAGGCTGACAATACTCATTACCCGGCCGCGCACATGGTCTTCAACATGGGTCTGCAAAAGCACATTTGCGAGATTGAGTGTCAACAGCAGCGTAATGCCCACACCGGCCATGAAAACAAGGGCAAGCCAGGTTTCTCGCTCAAGGGCAAACAGAAGAAGCACGACAGGGAAAAGAAACATGCCCGCCATAAGCAGCCTGCCTTTCAAGGGAAAACGACCCAGGGATGCTATAAGCAGCGCGCTGATAAGCGCCCCGCAACCGCGCGCTGAATGCAAAAGCCCATTGGTGGCAGCGTCGCCGTCCAAAACATGAACGGCCCATGCGGGTAAAAGCGTTGTAAAAGAGAACCCGAACAGACAGGTCGCTGCCACAATGCCAATCATGCTGCGGATGATGCCGTCCGAAGCAGTATAGCGCAATCCTTCAACAAGTGCGGCCAGTGCAGAGGGTCCAGGTGACGGTGCGGGCTTTGCCTTCACCCGGATGAGCAGCAGGGCGACAATAATGCCGGCAAACGATACGGAATTGAAGACAAAACACCAGGCCGGGCCAATCCAGGCATACACGAGCCCTGCGGCTGCAGGGCCGACCATGGCAGCGCAGTTGAAAAGAGTCGAGTTCAAAGCAATGGCATTGGTAAGGTCCTCGCGCTCCACAAGCTCAAGCACAAACGCCTGACGCGCCGGCGCGTCGAAGGCATTAGCTATGCCAAGGCAAAAAGCCAGCACGATAATCTGCCAGGGCTGCACATGCCCCGAAAAAGTCACCCCAGCTAATGCCGCCCCCAAGAACATCATGCATGTCTGAGTTATAAGCAAAAGCGACCGCCGGGCCATGCGGTCGGCAATGACGCCGCCGTAAAGCACAAAAATCCATGCTGGCAGGCCTGAGGCAAAACTCACATAACCCAAATAAGCAGGTGACCTTGTCAGTTCAAAGATCAGAAATCCCTGCGCCGTCATCTGCATCCATGACCCGAACAGTGACACCAACTGCCCGAAGAACCACAGCCGGTAGTTGCGGTATTTAATAACGGTTAGAAATGTTCGGCGAAAATTCATAGCGAAGGAGGGCTTAAAATCATTTATTAAAGAATGTCATATAATCTCTTTGAGGAGCATCCGAACATCATACCGCATAGCAAGCTGATGTAGTGCCTTGCTCATTTCGCGCCCCGCGCATTGTGCATGTTTCCATAATGTTTTTCAAAAATACTATGTATAGGAGATCGCTTCAACTCGGAAAACCCTTCCCCTTTGGGTTACCTTTTATTATGAGTCAACGCGCACGCAACAGCGCAATTACATGTTCCCCTAAAACATCCGCAGCGGAACGCCAACACACAACCCTTGGTCGAGAAAGCAGGGGCTTTTCTTTGATTAGAGGACACCTAGCCTCGGGTCGGCCCGGTTTGGAATAGGGGAAAACATGGCGGCAAGCCTTTCATGAGAATAAACCAGCCATACCTTTCTGCAGCAGGTCACTTAAAAAATAATGGGCGCATTTACTCATGAACAGGCCTTTGCATATTCATTTCGCAGCGTTGCCATCAGTTCTTTTACGGAAATAATTTTTTTCGCTAAATAAGCATTGGATCCGGCAAAGGCGAACCCCTCATCAAAATTTCCATTTTTAGCATTCACTAAAGCCCGCACAATACAATAGGGGCTATTGACAACATCGCACGTCCTAATACATTTGCACACACAGCCAATAGGTTTCCGCGCTCCTTCAGAAACCTCATCGAGAAACTTGTTCCGAATCGCTCTCCCCGGCATCCCGACAGGACTTTTAATAATAATAATGTCTTCTTTCCTGGCGTCAATATATGCCTGCTTAAATCGAATATCCGCATCACATTCATGCGTTGTCACGAACCTCGTGGCCATTTGCACGCCGGCTGCGCCCAGATCCAAAATTTTTTTGATATCGGCTCCGGTATAAATCCCCCCCGCCGCAATGATCGGAATTTTTTTTTGATGTGCAAACGCCTTGACTTCGTTTACAACTTCTATAACTAATTTTTCCAGTGCAAATAAAGGATTGCTCAGTTCTTCAATAGAAAAACCAAGATGCCCGCCAGCTTTGGGGCCCTCGACAACAATTGCATCCGGCAGATAATTGAATCTGTTCAGCCATTTTTGACATATCAATCGGGCGGCTCTGGCAGAAGAAACAATCACTGCCAATTTTGTTTTACTTCCAGCAAGAAGATACTTGGGCAAATCCAGAGTCATCCCGGCTCCAACAAAAATAATATCAGCTTTTTCCTTAATGCACGTCTTAACCAGATCGGGAAAATTAGATAGCGCCAACATGACATTAACGCCCAACACTCCCCGCGTTAATTCTCTGGCTTTTCTAATTTCTCTTTCGAGAGCTTTAATGTTGGCATTAAAATAATTCGAATCAGCTCTTTCCTCAAACCCCAGCCCCGCAGCCGAAATAACCCCAATACCTCCTTCATTGGCAACCGCAGCGGCTAACCCGGATAATGATATATTAATCCCCATTCCACCCTGAATTATAATGGGTTTTTGTAAACCGGATAATAATTCAATCATGACATCCTCCTTCTCTATATCCGTGATGCGGGTTATCGATCAAAAACCCCACAGTTCCTATCATCCCCGGTCCGCGCAGTATCACCCGGCTTTACCGCATGGTTGGTTTTATACACTGTACGTATTCAGGGTTAGTATGTCTCCATACTGAAACCCGTAACGGGGAACTGTTTCTGTCGATCAAAGGAATGTTATCACGGGATTTTTTCAAAGTTCAGCAACTCGATAACAGAATCCATGTCTTCCGTAAAGAAAAATACTATAGCCCCTTCACATATGTGTCTCCAGTTGCGGGTGTTGCCCTGCCCGGGAGCAGCAAGAAAAAACGGATGTTCAGTATGTTTTTTGTGTTTCTTAAAACCGAACAAGAATGTGTGGCTTTATAAAATTATTATCGAGCCTTACTTCTATTGCAGCCATCTTTTCTTTGTGTGCTTGCTTCCCTTTTTACATTTCAGCATGCAAAAGCTTTTTCCATAGCACAAAAACAGGCCCGGGCAACTTCAGGCTCGCCAGTGTGGCCGCGGTCGGTTATGTGCCATGAGCAGGCTCCGGATGTTTTCGTCAAGCATAGCGGAATCAGTCGTCTGTGGGGGGCGGGGGCAGTTCAAGTTTCTTGAAATCCGGCAGCTGTTCTTCCATATATGCCCTGATTTTGCCGACAAGGCGGGCTTCGATCTGCCGCACGCGCTCCTTGGTAATGCCGTATCTGTCGCCGATGGACTGCAGCGTTACCGGCTCTTCGGAAAGAATGCGCTGTTCGAGAATCTCCAGCTCCTTGGCATCGATGGTTTCCTTAAAATCGACCAGCTTGCTGCTGAAGATATGCTGAAGCTCGGCGTTTGCGATCCGGGTATCGAACAGCTCAGTCATGTCTGAGATCATGTCGCCGCGGGTTTCGCGCCAGTCATCTCCCACGGGGTGATCAAGCGACGGCTCCCAGTCGCCGAGGCGCTGCTCCATTTCGATCACCTTATCCTCACCGGTCTCAAACGCTTCGGCCAGGCGCGCAGGGCCCGGGTAGAACCCCATTTTTTCCAGCCGGTTTTTTTCCTTCTGCAGGTTGAAGAAAAGCTTGCGCTGCACCTGCGTGGTGCCGATTTTCACCAGCCTCCAGTTGTCCATGACGAATTTCAGAATATAGGCCTTGATCCAGTATGAAGCATAATAGGAAAGCTTGGCGCCACGGTAGGGGTCGAAGTTTTTCACGGCCTGCATGAGCCCGAGATTGCCTTCCTGAATGAGATCCATGAGATTGAGCATCCACTGGCGCTGATAGTCCAGGGCGATCTTGACAACCAGGCGCAGGTTTGCTGTCACAAGGTTATAGGCGATTGCCCTGTCGCCCGTTTCCCGGTAGCGGACGGTAAGGGCTTTTTCCTCCTCGGGGGTCAGCAGCGGTATGCGCCGCACCTCGGCAAGATAGGCCTGCAGCGGATCGGCGGACACGGGCACAGGCGGCAGCGGTAATCGCTCCTGCCCGTCCCCTTCGTCATCGCTTTCCAGTTCATGGCCGTCTAAAGGCTCAAGAAGCTCTTCATTCATGAAATTCGACCAGAGAATAATAATTTACAATAGCCTTATTATTCCTATGATTTGCAGGCATTTGTCAATTGCGAAATAGGGCGGCATAAAGAATCGCCCCTTCGTGCTGCTGCTCAACGGTGTTCCACAGGCGGCATGGCAATACCAAATTCCTTTTTTTTCCCATATGCCCCGGCCGGCCCGGGCAATTTTTTTGAATAGATTTTTTAGCGCTGCTATGACCTGTTTCTAAACCACAAAAAAGCATATCCCGCTAGTAAAAATCAATATGTAAAATAGAGCGATGTTTTATTGATTCTCATGTTTTAATATCTTATACTTACTTCAGAAAATACATTTAACTCCGGTCATAGAAAGGTGCTGCCATGATACGAGAAAGCGTTGTGGGAGATGTTCCAAGAATTGACAATACGGCTTTTGTAGATCCGGCGGCTGTCATTATCGGCAGGGTCAGCATAGGCCCCAACTGTTATATCGGGCCGGGGGTGGTCATCCGGGCCGACCGGTTTTCAAACGAAGATGACATTGCAGGCATCACCATCGGGAGCGGCTGCTGCATTCAGGACCTTGCGATATTGCATGTGCATGCTGAAAACTCCATATCCGTGGGCGACGATACGGTCATCAATCACGGCGCCATCATTCACGGGACGACCGCCATCGGCCGAAACTGTTTTATCGGCGCCAAAAGCGTCATAACCCATGCCTTCCTTGGCGACAATGTCTTTACCCGCGTCATGTCGGTGATTGAAACCGTCAATATAGCATCAGAGCGCTATATAGAAATCAACGCCGTCATCAATACGCAGGATGTCGCAGACCGCCTGCGACCGATTACGGCCAAGGAACTGGACTTTATGAAACGGGCCGTGCTGGAAAACAGGGAATATGCCGTGCGGTACAAGTATTCTCTGGAAAAATAGATCTGCCGTCCGGGAGCAGACAGGCGCGAGGTCAACTTTCTTGAGCCCGGCAAAAAAAGACGCACAGAGGCTTTTCTTTACTGCAGCACCACAGGGAGAGCCTCTGTTTTTCTAAAAAGGTCGCTACAGGGCTTTCCCCGCCTTGCGCCACCGGTGCAAAAAATACTCTTCCACATATTTTTTTTTATACGGCCTCCCGAGAAAAGTGTTTTTACAGCCCATATAGGCGCTGCACTCGAAAGGCTTTGCCCCCTGTATGGTGCAGCTGCCCTGCTCATCAAGAAACACGCATACCCCGCGCTCCTGGGCATAGTAATCAGGAGCAACCTTGCCCGGCTCCGCTACGAAGCGCTTGCCCTTGCGCTTGGCAGGCGCAAGGGCGTAGATCGCGTCTTTGGGGCAGAGAGGGATTTTTACCAGATACTGCTCCAGCAGCCCGGCTTCTGTCAGGCCGAGCAGGCGGGCAAGTTTCTTCAGATCTTCCGGAACGAGCCTGCCCGGGTCATTGCGGCAGGCGCTGATGCATACCGGGCAGTTGCAGCTTTCCATCCCTGGCGTCCTTTCGTACCTTGCTACATTTTTTATACAACATGTTTGTAGCAGCAACCTGCCGTGCTGTCACGCGCTTTCTCCGAAGCTGTCCCCGCAGCCTTTGCCATTGACATCTTTCCGGACCGGGTGTATGTGCACACGGTGGTCAGGGCCTGGCCCCGCCGGCATCCCTTGTTATACTACTATCAAACTCATTTACTCAAATTGACTGACTTTTAACAGAATCATGGAAAATCCTTGTATTATTCTTGCAACGGCCAACCTGTTCAGGGGCACAAAGCGCCGCAAGGGCGGTGCGAATAAAGGTGTCGTTTCACAAAAAAACT
>JAFGCP010000240.1 GCA_016932595.1 Deltaproteobacteria bacterium | reverse complement strand
GTGGCGGCGCCACTCCGGCGACATGGGCATTGAAGAGGTCAACACGGTATTGAAAAAAGGCCTTGTCGAGGCGCAGAGCGACAAAATCGTCTATGCAAGATGGCATGGGATTCCCGTCAATCAGGACAGGCTTATCCGTTGGATCGAAAAGCCTGTGCAGAAAGCATGGGGCTTTAAGGCCGCGGCCCGGGCCTGGCATATCGCGCAGACCGGCTGCGATGCCGAGCTGATCCCTGCTTTTGAAAAGCAGCGCCCCGTAGAAGCACAGCTTAAGTCCGGCCGGCCCGTACCGGGCAGCCCGCAACAGGCAAAGACGCTGTATGACATAGTCCAGATCCTTGCCTGGCTGGCACAAGAGCGGCGCGACGTGCAGGAGCAGCTTCAGTGGCGGCAGCAGATACCGGGGCTCATGGCCAGGCTGGCGGCATGAGCGGCCGTGGGTAAAAGACGTGACGGGTGACGGCCTGGGCCCGAATCTGCAGGTGACGAAGGCGGAAAAATAAATCTGTTCCCTTTTTTTGGGAAAACGGTATGTATTAATGAATGGTTTGCCAATAGTGCGCTCAGCTGAATCATGTGCTGTGCAGTCGTTTTTCCGGCCAAAGAAGGAAACCGGTTGCGCTTCATGTCCGGCCGCAGCTTTCGCCGCGGCGACGGGTTCACTAATGATCGTATGCTTTTACGGAAACAGTGCTTATGAGCGATACTCTGCCTGAAAAGACAGCCCGGGAACAAGGCGAAATTATTCTGTATCAGACCGAAGACGGCGGCACGCGCATCGAGGTTCGGATGGTGGATGAAACCGTCTGGATGACGCAAAAACTTCTTGCCGAGCTGTATCAAAAAGATGTCCGAACCATTAATGAGCATATTCAAAACATTCTGGCGGAGAGGGAGCTGTCGCCGAAGGCAACTATCCGGAAATTCCGGATAGTTCAAAGCGAGGGAAAACGCGAGGTTGCGCGGCAGGTTGACTGCTACAGCCTTGATATGATTTTTGCGGTGGGGTATCGGGTTCGGTCCCACCGCGGCGCGCAGTTTCGCCAGTGGGCGACGGAGCGGCTGAAGGAATACCTTGTTAAGGGTTTTGCCCTTGATGATGAAAGGCTTAAACGGGCGGGTGGCGGCGGCTATTTTGAAGAATTGCTGGCCCGCATCCGCGACATTCGGGCTTCTGAAAAGCTCTTCTGGCGCAAAGTGCTCGATATTTACGCCACCAGCATCGATTCTGAATTGAGCCGCCGTCTGCATGCCGTTGCCGTAAACGAAAAACGATTAACGACCAGCGATCAACGATCCTGAAACATACCGGCAGGCATATTTTGGCGGCCGGGCCGAGGAGTAAAAGACGTGACGGGTGACTGGTCAGGATTCAGGAGCCAGAATTTAGAACCCTTTTTTTCAACTCGTCACTCGTCACAATTTACGATGAACGGTTTACGGCTCTTGAGCCCACGCACCCCAAGCCTCGCCACCCGGACCTTTTCTTTCCCTTTACATATAATTAATCCGAACAAAGCAATCTGTTTTAATTAAAAATAGATTTTAATTGCCTTAAATCGATGCGTGAGGTACTATTTTGAGGCTAACCGGTCATGCACACAGGGGGTATGTCGTGTCTGCCGAACCATGCCGCAGCGGGTGCGCGCTTCCGCACCTTTTCGTATCCAGACAATCACCCCAACCGGCAGGTTTTGTTTCATGCGCCACAAAATAACTTTCCCTGTCGCCGCTTATGCGGAGGTACGGGCCGGCGTCTGCCTCGTACGTGCTACGGGTATGAGGTGGCATAAAAAAATGCAGGGTGGGCTCTGCCCAACGGTAAAAAACAGACGGGAAAACGAAACAGGGAAATGTCCATAATTTTCACTGGTTGCCGGCATGGCCGAATGCGAAGCGCGCAAGAACCAGTGCGAGGGGATCCTGAAGGCCGTGAGCGGTCGGGTTTACACTTTGAACCTAAAAAGGGTACAATTGTACTCAATATGAATACAAATATTTTTCCAGATACGCTGTCCGCTACGCTGTTCGGCAAAACGCGAAGGGCTGTTTTATCGCTTCTGTACACCCATGCCGACGAAAGCTTCTACCTGCGCGAAATCACCCGCAGCGCCGGAGCGGGGCTCGGCGCTGTGCAGCGGGAGTTGCAAAGCCTGTACCGTGCCGGCATCGTCACCCGAGCCGTCAGCGGCAGGCAGGTCTACTATAAGGCCAATACGCAGTGCCCGGTATTTTCCGAGCTGAAAGCCCTCATCCTGAAAACCGCCGGGGCGGGCGATGTGCTGAAAACAGCCCTTGCGCCGCTGGCCGACCGGATTACCATTGCCTTTATTTACGGGTCGGTCGCGGCAGGCACGGAAAACCGGGAAAGCGATATCGACCTGATGGTGGTCGGCAGGGCGACATTTGCCGAAATTGTCGCGGTTGTGCAAAAGGCGCAGCAGGTGCTCGGCCGCGAGGTCAACCCCAGCGTGTATCCTGAGGCTGAATTCAAGGCTAAGCTTGCCTCCGACAATCATTTTCTGACATCGGTTGTCAAGACAACGCTTCTTTTTTTAATAGGCGGCAAACGTGAGCTTGCGCGACTGGCTAAAAAACGGCTGGCTGATTGAACATGTGACCAGCCCACAGGAGATTGCCGATCTGCTCGGCGTGGCTGACCGCGACCTTGCCGATTGCATGGTTGCGCACCTGAGCCCCGACTGGAAGCTCACTATTGCCTACAATGCAGCGCTCCAGTCAGCCACTGCCGCGCTGGCCGCATCGGGATATCGCCCGTCTAGAGAAGCGCACCACGATCGGGTGATACAGTCGCTAGCCCATACCCTTGAACTCGACCCGGCCCTTATTGCCTAGCTCGATATGTTCCGCAAGAAACGAAATATCGGCGACTATGAACGCGCCGGCATGGTATCGGCGCAGGAAGCACATGAAATGGCTGACCTGGCAAAACGGATTCGCCGGGAAGTTGCGCAGTGGTTGATCGATGGCCACCCTGAGCTTATGGAAAAATAGGGCTTATCCAGCTTCGCTGTAAATCAGTCTGTGCAAAGTATGCGCCTGCTGATGGCGCAAGGCAATGTGCAAAAAATGCACCCTGGCGGGCTGGTCGGGCAAAGGGAACCTGATGTATAAGCGGTTTGGAAAGTATAAAAACGCGCTGGGTGCGCACAGCGCACTGAATGACAGTACATTGAGAAGCTGCAGGGTGGGCTCTGCCCACCGGTAAAAAACAGACGGGAAAACGAAACAGGGATGCGTTCAGAATGTTCCAAAGGTGATGATATGCTGCTGCACGGAAAAGGGGGGCACATACAATGAAAAAGGCGGATGTCGCAGTTCCTGCTGAGAGGATTGAACAGGCTATTCTTTTCATTCGAGGTCAAAAAGTACTGATCGACAGAGATCTCTCGCAGCTTTACCAGGTTTCGACAAAGGTTCTCAATCAGGCTGTCAAACGCAACAAAAAAAGATTTCCCGAAGACTTTATGTTCCGGTTCACCAAAGAAGAAAGACAAGAACTGGTCACAATCTGTGACCGGTTCGCACCATTGAAACATTCTTCGACAGAGCCCTATGCCTTCACCGAACAGAGCGTAGGGTGCGCACTGCGCACCGAATGTGTAAATTAATGTAGCTTGGGGATGAGTTATTTATAAACTTATGGACGTCCCCTAGTTTC
>JAFGCP010000239.1 GCA_016932595.1 Deltaproteobacteria bacterium | reverse complement strand
TTTTTGGACAACCGTTCCAGGCATTCAGAGCAAGGCCTCACGCATTGCCTCCGCACCGGGCATAGACCAACATTAAATTTTTATAATACTGTTTTAACCATTTTTTAATTATTCACATGCTATATTTTAATTATGATTAAGAAAAAAATTTAGCAGCATGCTTAGTGATTTGTAATCTGAGAGTGCAGGGAGTATGTTCCCCCCCCTTTTTCATGCTCCCTGCACGAATCAGAAAACTGAAACGAGTGGATTGTTGCATCGAAGAAAAATTTAATTATGTCTCTTAAACGTGCAGGGAGAGGGTTCCCCCCCCTTCTCCTTCTCCCTGCACGCCTCCCTCCCCCATACTGCGTAGCATCATTTGCCTTGACCCGCATCCTCCTTCACCTATATACTTAATTTCGAGCATCCCCAAATCGGGTTCGTCTCCTATCTGCAGCAGACAGCCGCTGCCTGCCAGCATCTGCGATGCCCTTAAGCTTTTATGAGGCGGACAGTGTTATGCATTATCGTGGAACCAGGCTATTTGAAAGGAGCAAACGATGAAACAGCATTCCCTGCGACTATGTTTTCTGCTGGCGCTGGCAGCCGTGCTTGCGGCCCTTCCCGCCTGCATCAGGCCCAACCTTGTGATCGAGGTCACCGAAAATATTGACAGCCCCACCACCTGGCGGAGCGGTAGAATTTACATAATCAAAACATTCGATTTTTGGGTGAATGCAACACTTGAAATAGAGCCCGGCGCCATTGTCAAATTCGACCCCCAAAGCGGGCCGGGAATGTCTGTCAACGGCGCCGTACTGGCCCGGGGCACAGCCGATGAGCCCGTCATTTTCACGTCCAGCCGCGATGATGCCCGGGGCGGCGACTCCAACCGCGACGGCCTCGCCACAGCCCCGGCCCCCGGCGACTGGGGCAAAATTCTTGTTCAAACCGGCGGCTCCGAATTCCTGCACTGCCGCTTTTTCTATGGAACAACCGTCGAGGCCTCCTACGGAAAAGCGGCATTCCAGCAGTGCACGTTTGCCGACAATAAGGAACTGGCCCTCGACCTGAGCTATGCCGAGGCCGAAACGGTCGTTTCGGGTAATGTGTTTTACCGCAATGACCGGCCCCTTGCCGTCAACGGCGTCATTGACATAGATGCCTCCAACTCCTTTGCAAACCCGCTCGACCCCGGCGAGACCAATACCCGTAATGGCATCTGGCTTGCCAATGCGGTGGAGACATCTATTTCTCTTTCGGAGACCGAGGTCGCTTTTGTCATCGACGATGTCGACTTCCGGGTGAATGAAAATATTACCCTGACGCTGGCGGACTCAGTCGTGATCAAATTCACCGACAGCAGCGGACTGGTTATAGACTATGGCGGCGATATTCAAAACTACGGCGGAAGCAGCGTCTGGTTCACCTCGTACAAGGACGACACCCGTAAGGGCGATACCAATGGCGATGGCGCTTCCAGTTCGCCTGCAGACGGCGACTGGGACGGCATTTATTCAAACGATGCTGGTGACTATGCAGGCTGGTCAAACATTGTCTATGCCAACAACCCGTAAACGGCGGGCAGGGGCGCAACCGGTGTGCTGCTGTACGGAAGCTGCGGCAGCCAGGAGCTCATGAAGGGGCAGACAGCACCCTTTTTGACATTTCCAGCCAGGGCTTCGAGGCTGCTTTGCACAATGCGCCTCAGAGCAATCAGTATTCCCGCATCACAGAACCAGGAGTCAGGGCGATGATGACGGACGGGGAAATTGACAAAGGACTTTTGATCCTGAGAGTGATCTGGTGTGCAATGCTGGCATCGCTGGCCATCTACGTGTTCGCAGGGCTGCAGGTCGCAGCAAACATGCAGGTCTCGATAAACCAGGACAAGCTTGACATGCTAAGAAAAATTTTTTATGCCCTTGCCGGTGTTACCCTCATTATCACCAGGTATGTGAGGAGGTTTATCCTGTCTGCAGGAGGCCGGGCAGGACCGGCAGCTCAGAGCTCTGAAAGCCCGGTACTGCAAAAATACGCAACTGCCATGATCATAGCCTGGGCTCTGTCAGAAAGCATCGGGATATACGGCCTTGTCCTGTTTCTCCTGGGGAAGAACGCCACGGATCTGTATCTGCTGATACTGATTGCTGCAGCTGCCCTGCTGCTGCACCGTCCGGCCAGGGATGAAATCATGAGCCTGGCGGAGTCCTCAACCGCTGGTGGAACAGCCGCATGACTGCACTCAGGATGATCTTCGTGTGAGAGATACTGTCTCTGTCGAAGGTAACAAAAGCATGGCCAGGAGGCGCGCCATGCCGGTTGCCGCCGGGTGAGCGGTACAGACAATGAAAAAAGAATTTTTCATGTTATTCATCATTGCATGTGTGCTGATGAAACCGCTTCATTCCTCCGGCGCAGGCACACCGGACAGCACTGAACGCTGGAAAGTAGAGGCTGCATGGAAAACATTTCTGCAGGCAGTTGCAGCTCATGACATGAAAAAAATCAAGCTCGTATCTGTTGAAAAAATCCGCTGTCCTGCCTGCGTAGATAATACCGAAGAAGAAGATAAAGACATAGAAACATTCAGAATGACGGAGCCCGATTGGTATAAAAAACTGTATGAGGAAAAGGTTTTTATCCCTGTCAACACATTCTGCAAACAGGATTACCCGATAATCTTTTCAGAACAGTTTATTAAAAAACTGCAAAACAGCACACCTGCATACAGGGTAGACGATCTCGGTAATGAAACACTCTATGAAGTACTCATCCCGACAGCAAAACCCGGCGAACTGGCTACCGGCCATGAGGGCGTTCTCCATATATTCCAATTTATACAAACAAATAACGGTTATAAATTCTGGGGTCTGGATACAATTCCATAAAAGCTTTTCAAAATCCTAAGGCAAACGCAACCCTCACAAAAAACTGCATGTTATGCTTCCCGCCAGCAATGCAAAACTTTCCAAGCAGGATTCCGGTGAACACTTCATGTTTCATGCTTCTATTTGTTAATGGTTATAGCCACCGGGATAAAACTATCCAGTTCGTAGATACTATGAAGGAAAGGATCATTTGACAGGCTCAATGTCCAGTTATTGGAGGATGTTGCACGTTCATGGACAGATGTTGCAGCGCCACAAAACCCATAAAAAAGGTCCTGTTTATCAGCAGGCCTTGAATATATATATATGTGTATATGGCGGGAACGGCTCCGATTTTACACAGGGCGACCGTCGGCGTTAAAAGCTAAGGCTTTGAGGTATTGCAATAAGTTAGGGATGCATAAAAATACATTCAATCACATTCACTTACGACGCAAGGCAACCCATGCACAAACAAAAAATTATCAAAAAAACATATTAGGAAAAGAAGGCTGGTCCCTCATCAGGACCGGCCTTGTCCTGTTTTAAGTCACCAGCTTCATGCTCTACGGCGCACAAACCACCTCACAGACACCTTGTCCACAGCCGCCACAAACGGGCGTTGTGTCGCAAACGTCCCCTATACCGTCGCTATCGGCATCAAGTTGTTGAGAATTACAGATATGCAGACAGTTGTCAGTGCTATCTGCAATACCGTCACTGTCTGTATCAACCTGTTCACAGTTAGCCTGCCCGCAACCCCCACAACCGGGATTTGTGTCGCACACATCGCCGATCCCGTCAGTATCGGCATCAAGCTGTTGCGGGTTGGCAATGCTAGGGCAGTTGTCTGCTGAATCATCAATGCCATCACCATCAGCATCAACAGTGAACACCGCCGACGGCTTCCCACACCAGGGATTGGTAAAGCCGGTAGCTCCGGCAAGATAATAAATGGTGCATGGAACCTCTAAAAAAACCGTTAAAGCCGTTCTACAACTATCATCAGGAAGTGGCTTATATGATACAGCTGGGCTGTTCCCTTTAAAATAAAGAGCTGTCAAATTTGTGCAAACAGCAAAAGCCCCAGGAATGGTGACCCAATAGTCCTCAGGACCACCACAATATAAATCGGGCATATATTTTACGGTACCCCATATTTGGGTAACGCTTGCTGGTATTAACACGCTGGTAATTGTTGCATTGTATACAAAGGCACTGCGCCCTATGCTTACTATCGGCATGCCGTCTATGGTATCCGGAATTACAACCGCTCCGCCGGAGCCGGTATAGCCGGTAATGGTGACATTGTCGCTGCCTGATACCATATAGGTAAAATCCCCACTTTGTTCTGCAAAAGCAGCGGATACGTGGAACAGGCAAACAATTAATGACAGAATACATATTGATTTACAAAACTTCATAACAAAACCTCTAATAAGATTTATTTCACTCAAGATATCATTCCGCTTTGACAATTACAATAAGTACAAATACTCAATTTGATATGAGTATAAATACTCATATCAAACGCAGTCAGGGTAACCCTTTGAAACACTTTCATGAAAAAAGCATCTTAAGCCCTTAGAGGATAGCCCTTGCGACGGGTCCTCCGCAACGGGCCTCTACCAACATTAAATTTTTATAATGCTGCTTTAACCATTTTTTAATTATTAACATGCTATAGTAAAGTCATAATAAAGAAAAAAATTGAGCAGCATGGGTAGTGATATTTAATCCGAGCGTGCAGGGAGTATGTCCCCCCCCCTTTTTCATGCTCCCTGCACGAATCAGAAAACTGAAACGAGTGGATTGTTGCATCGAAGAAAAATTTAATTATGTGTCTTAAACGTGCAGGGAGAGGGTTCCCCCCCTTCTCCTTCTCCCTGCACGCCTCCCTCCCCAAAACTAGGTCTTATCATTTGCCTTGACCCGTATTCTCCCCCGTTCTATAGTCCACCGGAACAAAACCAGTGTCTATCAGCACCAGCAGTGCCTTTTCTATGAAGGGAGAGTGTCGTGCCATGCATCGTAGAATATTGAAATCAATCCTGAACGCACTGCCGAAAACCACTGCCGCGGATACCGGCCGCAGCAGCAGTGCAGACCGGGAGCTGCAGATTGCAACCTGCGCTCTGCTGCTTGACATTGCCCGTGCCGATAATGAGTTTACACCTGAAGAAGAGCAGAAAATTGAGCAGCTTATGCGCGGGCATTTCGCCCTGTCCGAAGAGGCTATGCTTGAAATAAAAAAGCTGTCCGACAAAAAGCTCAAAGGCAGCATCGACTTGTGGCAGTTTGCCAAAACAATAAAAGAGCAGTACTCCTACCGGCAGAAGGAGAAAATCATCGAGATGCTCTGGGCCGTTATATACACCGATGACTCGCTGCATCCCCATGAAGACTATCTTGTGCACAAGGTTGCCGAATTGCTCAACCTTGACCACCGTCACCTGATTGATGCAAAGATGAGAATCCTCGGACAAAGAAAAGCGACCTGAATCAGGCATGAAGTTCAGGGGGCGCCATCCGGCTATGGGAAAAGTTACATGCTCTAGTTAAACATCCTAAAAAAAAGCGGCCAATGGCCGCCTTTGAAAAGGAATCACCTTTTACGTCAGGGCTTGATGCGTACATAATAGACCATGCCCCGGTATTTCCCTTTAGGTGTAACCGGGCACAGCAGCATTTGCCCAATATTGCCTTCCATGAGCGGCTCTTCCAGAAAGGACTCCCTGCCCTTCTTAACGGCAGTTATAAAACCGCTCTGGGCCGCATCGCGTGTGGCATCGAACCGGTAATTTTTAAGGCTGTTTTCCGGTGGATAGCCGAAGCGGGTAATGCATTTCTCATCAACCCACTGCACGCTGTACAGGCCGGGATTGTTTTCGTAAAACTCCTGAAAAAGCGCCATGAGGTATTTCCTGTCCTTACGCGCTATGGCCTCCTGCATTTCATCAAGGGCCACAAACTCCCGGAAGGCCTCATTCAGGCTTTTCAGGCCAAGCTCTTCAAGGGTCTTTTTCCCGTTGACGCCCTCTTTTTCCGCTTTCGTGAGCACGATGCGCCAGGGCCTGCCGTAAACGGCAACCGTTTGCCAGTAGGCGTATTTTTTTACGCTTGCCGTCATTCCCCGGCCCAGAAAATAATAGGTTGCCATGCCCTGCGCAGTGCCGGCAATCAAACGGGCTGCCTCAATGAGCCCCGGAAATGGTGCATAGAGCGGGTCGGAAAATATATTCCGGCCAATCTCTTCGGCGTCCGGGTCATATATAATTCTCCCGGCGGGCTCCATAGCCCAGATATCAACCGGCACGCCCTTGAGCCTGGGCTCGACCAGAGCTTTCAGCAGCGATTCGGGCCGCAGCAGCATGCTGACTGAGCCGGAAAAAGCGCCGCTGTCAATGACCGGATACTGGATGGCCACAGCCGAAAATCCTTCTAAAGCCTTGAAAGATTCCGACATGAGGGGCTTCTGCTCAGCAAGCATTTTCTTGTTGTGCGCATTGCCCGAAACATCGGCTCCCTGAAATTTTTTATACGCTGCCGGCTCAATCACCTGCATGATGCCGCGCGTATCGATAAAAGCCACATCAGCGGCAGCAGTGTGTTCCGCATGCAGCCTGCCCAGAGCCTCTCTGATCGCCTTCCTGTCACCGCCTGCCGCTGCGCAGTCTGCAGCGGCCTGCCCGATATCAGATTCAATATCGGCAAAGGCAGCTGCAATGTCCCGCACCGCGTCATCAAGGGCAACAGGCGCGGAAGCAGCCTCGGTTCGGGTATTCTTTATACATCCTCCGGTTAAACATGCAAGGCAGAGCAGCAAAAACAACTTTCGCATGAGAGCATCCTTTCCGATGAAGTATTCAATGCACATGTATGTGTAAACAGGCGGGCGGCGCAGCATGCTTAGTACGAAGCCACACAATAGAAGGGTCGGTTGTGTGCAGACTAAAAATCCCCTCTAACTCCCCTTTGCAAAAGGGGAGGACTTTTTTGCTTCCCCCTTTTCCAAAGGGGGATTAAGGGGGATTTGAACCTGCCCCTTTTCTCTGTGGGACTGTACTTAGTGATGTATGCATGCCACCCCTCAACGGCTCCCGCACGTCCATCTCGCAATCAAGAAGCTCCTGCCCCCGTTAAAATGAAAAATCATAGCTGCCGGCAGTGGTCACAACCTGCACCTCGTTAATAGTCGTGCAACCGAATGTTTTAATGAAATCCGACTGCGAACGCTTTAGCGTTTTATTTTCATATGTTCCGTCAGACAGCTGGCACGTACCCCGGTTGATGATGATATCCTCAATGGTGACCTCATCGGCAACAGCCTTGACTTCGATGACCGCCCACCTCAATGTCTTTTTTACCTTGACCTCAACCGGCAGTTGACTGCCAGTCCCGCAGGCGGCAAAAACCAGACATGCAGCTGCAAAAAGAATACATCGTTTCATGCGCCCTGCTTTCCAGATGATGTATCAAAGAATAGCTGTAAAGGAACCGCAGCGGTTGTCGGCGCCGGCAGCGCAGCCGATCTGGCCTCTGCTCGCGTTTAATAAAAAGGGGTCAACTGAGTTTATTGTGCGCGCAAAAACAATTAATATGTTGAAAAATCAGCAAAAAAAGACTTTTTAACCTGGCATGTTTCAGTCGGGCGTGACCACTGGCACTCCAGTACAGTAAAGCGTTCACCA
>JAFGCP010000238.1 GCA_016932595.1 Deltaproteobacteria bacterium | reverse complement strand
GATGCGGTCTTCGATAGGCCCGAGCTGCGGGGTCATGTGCTGCAGCGTAGCCACGGCGCCGATGGGGTACATGTCAAGGCAGCCGTCAAGCTCGGGCAGAAAAATGGAAATGAGAAATTCCCCGGTTCCGGCGCCCCGGGCGTCCGATAGCCACTGCTCGCGCGTTCGCTTGGTCAGAAAAAAGGGGTGCAGCACCGGCACGTCAAGGGCCCGCAAAAAGCGCTCGCCTGCGGCAGCATCGCCGCCCAGGGGACCCTGGGCCAGCCTGAAGGATTCGGGATTGACCAGCACATCGATGGCCGGCCTGCCCGGGGGCGCAAGGAGGTTGCGCAGCTTGTTAAAATCGCGGCCCACGGTGCTGTCGAGGGCTACGGGCAGAACATTGAAATGCCGGGACAGGCTCGCCATGACCCTCGCCATGACCGGATGCGTGTTCAGCGGATAGGGCCGCGACCGGAACAGCAGCCCGAGCCCCGGCTTATCAGCTGCGGGCGGGTATGCCCGGTGAAATTCGGCAATACTTTTAAAGATCCGGCCGCCAGCAGGGTCTAAAATCGAGCAGTCTGCAACGGCAACCGGCGCTGCAGGTTTCGGGAGCTTTTTACAGCCGAAATACTCGCGGCCGATAAGCAAAAGCATGTTTTCAAGATTGCCCCTGCCTCCAGCCAGCCAGTACCGGCTGATCCAGAAAAAATTGCGCATGTCCCGCAGGGGCCCCACGGGAAGCGCCCTGCCCAGCCGCTCCAGCCGGTCCACCATTTTCATCATCCGGCCGGCATCAAACGGCTTATCCTTGCGCCCCATGCTCTTCATCATGGAAAGGGAAAAACGCCCGAGCCGGGTCATTGAACGCACGGCAAGCGAGGTAGCGTTCACGACCGCCAGCTGCCCCTTGTAGCCGGCAAGGCCTTCAGTCAGGGCCTCGTCGAATGCCGCGGGCACGCCCATGGTGTCAAGCAGTACAAAGTCACTGGCAAAGATGCTGCGGAAAATTCCGGGCCAGTCATCCTGGCTCAGGGTGTCGCTGCCGACATAGTGCGTGGTCAACGCCACCAGCCCGGCGCGGGTCCCGGTTTTCCATGTGCCCACGATGCTCTCTGTTTCAATAAGCGCTGAAGCGCCCACGGCAACAATGCAGATATTCATGGTATGTCTGACCCTGGTGAAAATATGCGGTTTTTTTTTCCGCATAAAAACATAAAAAATCCCCTGACCCGCGCGCGCAGCACAAGTCAGGGGATAGCCGTTTTTTATCCACTGATAAACAATGCAGCCCCTTTACCACGGGGGTGCATCAAATGCATATATTACAGGCAGGTCTTCTGGCTCCGGATCATTCATCGTGCTGCGCCTTCCCATCTTCTCAGACAGTGGCTCTGATGCAGCCTTAGTCCCCGGTTACAGCGGCGGGTCCGCGACGGATTCGCACCGTCTTCCCTTTTAAACCATTGCTGGTTCCTGTAAAAAATAGTTCTTCATTTTTAATTGAGTTTTCCGAACCTGTCAAGGCGTTTCTAAAATGCCCCCCCCGCGGCGGCACCTCAGGGCTGCCGTTATGCCGTTATCCCCAGCCGCTTCATCTTGCGCCACAGCGTTGCCTTGTCGATACCCAGTTCACGGGCTGTGTTGCCACGGTGATTGCCATATTTCTTGAGAGTATCGAGAATAACCTGCGCTTCGGCTTTTTTAAAACTGAAAGCTTCGTCAGAGCCCGGGACGGCCGCCGGCCTGGCGTTTATCGCAAGTATGTCGGCAGGCAGATGCTCCGGCGTAATAATCGTGCCGCGGCAAAGGACAAAGGCGTGCTCGATGATATTTTCAAGCTGCCGGATATTGCCGGGGAAGCCGTAGTGCATAAACAGCCGCAGCACCTCAGGCGAAACGCCGGTTATGCGCCTGCCGGTGCGGGCATTGAACCGATCGATGAAATGCTCCACCAAAAGGGGTATGTCTTCGCGCCGCTGTGCCAGGGTGGGCAGGAACAGTTTGATGACATTGATGCGGTAATACAGATCCTCGCGAAATTTTCCCTCGGCCATGAGGCTGGCAAGGTCGCGGTTGGTGGCGGCAATGATGCGTGCATCGGATGTAACAGGTTTCGTAGCCCCCAGTGGCTCGTATTCTCCCTCCTGCAGCACGCGCAGCAGTTTTACCTGCAGGGGCAACGGCAGGTCCCCGATTTCATCCAGAAACAATGTTCCGCCCCTGGCTCGGGCAAACCTGCCCGGCTTGTCCAGCTTTGCATCGGTAAAAGCGCCCTTGCAATAGCCGAACAGCTCCGACTCAAGCAGCGTACTGGGCAAAGCGCCGCAGTTCACCGCTACATACGGGCCTTCTGCCCGGGTGCTGCAGTTATGGATGGCAAGGGCAAACAGCTCTTTCCCCGTTCCGCTGGCGCCCTGAATGAGCACGGTGCTTGAACTCTGGGCAATATCCGGCAGCACCCCGAAAAGATTAACAATTTCATGGTTTTTGCTGATGATGTCGCCGAAAGAGTACTGCCGGGCAAGCTCCCGGCGCATGTCTTCGATGGCAGACAGGTCGCGGAACGTTTCCACTCCTCCAACGGTTTCACCCCTGTCGTTTTTGAGCACAGCCGTGCTTATGCTTATGGGTACGGTTTTACCCCTGATGTTCAAAATGGAAACCGGCAAATCGATCATGGATGTGCCGGTTTTAAGGGTCTTTTCCATGGCGCAGCGGCCCTGACAGATATTGGCATGAAACACATCAAAACATTTCTGCCCGATGGCCTGCTCGCGCTTGACGCCCGTAATCCGCTCAGCAGAGCGGTTAAAGGAAGTTATTTCGCGATCAAGATTGATCGTGAACACCCCATCGGCTATGCTGTTTAGAATAGTCTCAAGCTGTGGATTTTTTCGCGGCATGTTTTTAGTGACAACCGTGGGATGCACAGGAATTGTGTACAGTCAATTCTTCAAGGTCCTGAGCACTGAAGTTGCCGATAATTGTATCCACCGTGCCGGGCACGGCCCTGAACACTTTGATGCCCTGATCATTGAGCATCATGACGGCCCGGGCGCCCATGCCGCCGGTCACAACGACATCGACCGCTCTGCCCTGCAGTGCTGCAATGGGATTGCATGTTCCATGCTCATGATGGCTGTTGACGTTATCAACAACTTCAAGAGCCTGCGCTTCGGTATCGTAAATGGTAAAATACGGCGCGCTGCCGAAGTGGCCGTAAACGCTGGCGGTTTTCCCCTCACCTGTTTCCGTGGGAATACAAATTTTCATTTCTTTTTTTGTCCTTTCAAGCTGTTTCGCTTGCCAATCAACACCGGAGCATTTCCCCTGAGCTCTAATTTATAGCATATGCCATAAAAATACGCTTATCTTTGTGTTTTGTCAAGCACTCCAGGGCCACGTCACGGATAGACCTGCCAGACCATGTCAGCCGGCTCCTCCATTGACAGAGGCCTTGCAATATGATATTTAATTAGCATGCAAACCAAATTTTACACACGGATCGTTATAGCCCTGTTCTCCTGCGCGATGCTTTTTTGCGCATTCGCCGCTGCACCGCTTGTGCACAGACATTCTGCGACCGAACAGGTGCCGCTACAGGATTATGACGCCTCCTGCTTTTTTGTAAAGGCAGAAAAAAACTCCTCAGGTGCAGCAAGCCAGGTGCTCCTGGCCTGCGTCAGCCTGTTAATGTTCTTTATCGTCTTACAACCGCTTGTCATGCGCCGCACTGACGGCAGTATGGCAGTGCGCAGCATTTTTACCCGCAAAGTTCAACCGCCCCGCGCCCCTCCAGCCTGCTGATTTTTTTAGCACAACTCGCTATAACACTTTGAATAAAGCTGTATAGTCACTCCCGGTATATCGGGAGGTATCGTATTCTCCTGAAAAGAAAGCCGAAAGCAGCATGCAAAATACCTCACGAACCAGAATCAAACTTATCGCCTTTTTTGCCTGCATGATGTTTGTCTGCGCCTTTGCCGCGGCGCCCCTTGTGCACAAGCATTCTGCGACAGAACAGGTGCCCCTGCAGGATTATGACGCCTCCTGCTCATTTGTAAAAGCAGAAAAAGGCTCCGCAGGCGGCCCGACCCAGCAGCTGCTGGCCTGCTTTTGCCTGCTGCTGCTTTTTATTCCCCTGCAGCACATCGTTGTCCGCCGCAGGGACGCTGCCGCACCGGTGCTCAGCATTTTCACCCGCAAAGTTCAAGCGCCCCGAGCCCCTCCAGCCCGCTGATTGTACCAGCATATCTCGGAATAACTCTTTACACTATAGTCAAACATCGCCGCATAGCGTGATGTGGCGTATTCTTTAAAAAAAACACAAGCGCGAAGCGCTATGTTGGTCTCTGGTCCCATTGTGTATGCTCTGTATTGAGGCATACAACAAACAGCAGCTTTGGGGTGCCCTTTTTTATGATTTAATAATTAGGAGACTTTTTATGAAAAAAATATTTTTCTTTTTTATATTAATATGCCTATTTTTTACAATATGCAGTACTTATGCAGCCGGCCCAAACGATGTCAGCCAGGATAAAGTCACTGACATGGAAAAAGAAATCCGCGACCTCAAAACTCTTGTGGGAAAAATGAACACAATGATAGAGGAGCAGGCAAAATCGCCAGGAGCAGCGCCCTGTTATGCAAATGATACTGCACCCTGCTATGACAACTATCACAACTATCGTGACTGCCGCGGCTATCATAAGTATCGTAACCATCATTAGGAGAGCGCATATGAAAAAGGTAGCCTATTATACCGCTGGCATATGCCTGTGGCTTGCCGCGAGCTTTTCAGCGGCAGAGGCGCAGGAAGCCGTAAGCCGTGAAGAAATCAATGCTCTGAAAAAAGAAATGCAGGAAATGAAAGCGCTTGTCGGCGAGCTTAAAACCGTCATAAAGCAGCAGCAGGGAATTATCACCGACCTGAAAAAGGATGTGCATGAAAACGAAAAGGCCGCAACAGCCGATGACGGTCACGGCCGCAAAGAAAAAGCCAAAGATGAGGGTCATGACCTTGAAGAAATACTGGGCAACATCAAGCCCCGGATAAGCGCCACGGGCGATTTTGTCGCCAATCTCGGCGACGACAAGCACATGCCCCATGACTACGATCGTTTTGACTTGCGCGGCGTTGACATCACCTTCATCGGAGAAATCGACGATGCGGCCCGGGCCGTTTTCAATCTTGCCTATCACGAAGACGACGTGTCGCTCGAGGAAGGATACCTGGATGTATGGAAAATACTGCCTTTCAAGACCGATCTGCGACTGGGCCGGTTCCGAACGAATTTCGGTCTGCTCAATACCATCCACCCCCATGCGCTCATGCAGGTCGATTACCCGGCCATCTACCGGGTGTACCTCGGCCATGAGGGCTATATCGATGAAGGCGTCGGAATTTCCGGAGAGGCCCCATCGCTGTGGAGCAATCCTTTCAAATGGAGCCTGCAGGTCTTAAACGGCGAACGGCACGAGCATGGCGATGACGGCGAACATGAGGATGAAGACGAGAAAGAGTATAAGCGGCTCAAGGATTTCAATGACACGGTCTATGTCGGGCGGCTTGCGCACAAGTTTCAGCCGGCGGAAAAGCTCTCTGTCGACTGGGGCCTGTCAGGCCTGACCGGCCGCTTCCACGACGACAAAACATCACCGCGCTACTATCTTGAAGGCATCGATCTCACCTTCAACTGGCATCCCTTTGCTGAAGAGTATAAGCGCATTCGCTGGCAGTCGGAGGCTTTTTTCTCGCAGACCAACGGCCGCGACGACAATGAGCACGCCTACGGATACTATAGTTTTCTTGATTATCGGTTCGCGCCGAAATGGTCGGCTGGCACCCGCTATGACTATGCCCAGCTGCCGCTTGAATCAGGCGACCATCTGCGCGAATACTCAGCTTATCTGACTCATCTGTATTCGCCCAATAACCGCGTGCGCCTGCAGCTGAAAAATTCACAGCGCAATTACGGCAAAGAAGCCAATGAAATCATGCTCGAGTGGACCTTTACGTTAGGCAAGCATGCGCATATCAAGGACGAGGAACATTAACCGAAACTTCCGGCAGGCAGTCAGATTTTTTAACAAAAACGCCCTGCGCAGTAACTGCTGCGCAGGGCTTTTGCCGGAACCCCTTTAAAGCTCAGAGAGTCCGCATAAAAACCACAAGGTCCTTCTTTTCCTGATCGGAAAGTTTCAGCCCCTGAATGATATTGAAAAACTCAACCACATCTTCAAGCGTGAGCAGCCGGCCGTCGTGCAGATAGGGCGGCGACTCCTTGATGCCCCGCAGCGGGAAGGTCTTGATGGGGCCGTCGCTTGATGCCATCCGGCCATTGATCATCTGCGGCTTGAAAAACCGCTCGGCCTTCAAATCATGCATGGTATTGTCGGTATAGTAGGGCGCGGGGTGGCACACAGCGCATTTGGCTTTGCCCATGAACAGCTCCTGGCCGCGCATTTCCTGCTCGGTTGCTTTGGCCTGATCGAGCATGCCGTAGATGTCGAGCTTCTCGGCAGGCGGAAATCCGAGTATCGACATAAACTCCGACATAAAATGCACCTGGCTGCCCCGCTCCAGAACATTCACGCCTTTTTTCGTGGCGATCACCGGGTCGCCATCGAAATAGGCTGCGCGCTGCTCAAACTCGGTAAAGTCCTCGATGGATTTCAAGGCCCGCTGCGAGCCGAACAGCCGTTGGAAGGCGACACCCCGCAGGCTCGGTGTATCGAGGCGGTGGCGGAATTCCTGCGGCCGGATATCGCCCACAAGGTGCGTGGTGCCGTTGGTGTGGCCGTTCACGTGGCAGTCAAAGCAGGTGACCCCGAGGCTGGGCTTTTCCGAGCGCCGGTCATCGGTGGCATTAAACTGCTGCTGGGGAAAGGGCGTGACCAGCAGCCGCAGGCCCTCGAGCTGCTTGGGATTCAGGATGCCATCAAACAGCGCGAAATAGTTGTCCGTTGTCACCACTTTGCCCTTTGACACATCCCCGAGATCCGGCCGCGTGTTCAGGAATATGGCAGGCGGAAATTCCGCAAGGAAATGATCGGGCAGGTCAAAGTCCAGGTCAAAGCGCGTCAGGTCGCGGTCGGTCTGCTTCTTTATCTCGTCGATATGAAATTTCGGGAACACCATGCCTCCTTCCGGGTGATTGGGATGCGGCAGGGGCAGAAAGCCCTTGGGAAACACGCCCTGTTCCTTAATCTCGGCCGGGCTCATGGCGGCAAGCTTCTCCCAGGTCATGCCTTGCGGCAGCTTCGCCCGTACGCCCTCCTGAACAGCCTTGCCGCGCGTCATGGTAACGCCCTGCGCAGGAGCGTTTTTCAGGTCATAGCGCTCCTGCAGCAGCGCTTCATGCTTCTGCATAACCGCCGCTTTATCGGCCTTCATTTTTGCCATGGTGTCGGCAAAGGGTTTGGTGATGTCGACGGGCGAATAGCTGGTGGCTTTTTTCTCGGCTGCCTGGGCTGCGCAGGTGACGGCAGCTATGCACAGCAGCGCAAGGACTGGTGTAAAAATTTTTCCTTTCATGGCCGTAACTCCTTTTCTGTTAAGGTTTAACTTCCATAAAAGCTTGTGCAGCTCCGTTCAGCTCACGGATTACCACCTCCTTTGTTTGCTGAAAAGAGCGCAGGGAATCCGCCATAACGGATTCCCTGCGAGTTGTGGAGAAATTAAAAATCAGAGCTCCCTTTACATATGGAGTTCTTAAAAAATTCTAAAAGCAGCCTGCCCATTTCGGAATCTCGCCGAAGGCTATGCCCAGCGCATCCGCAACGCCCTTGCCATAGGCCGGGTCTGCCTTGAAGCAGTTGCCGATATGGCGGAACTGAATTTCCCTGGTCGCACCGCCGATGGACCGGGCCGTATTTTCAAAAAGAGCTTTCTGCTGCCCGGGGCTCATCAGGCGGAACAGCAGGCCTGGCTGGGTATAGTAGTCATCATCATCCTTGCGGAAGTCCCAGTGATCGGCAGCTCCGTTGAGCGGCAGGGGCGGCTCGGCGAATTCAGGCTGCTGCTGCCACTCGCCATAGCTGTTGGGCTCATACCCGAGCGTGGAGCCGTAATTGCCGTCCACCCGCATCTGGCCGTCGCGGTGATAGCTGTGAAACGGGCAGCGGGCGGTATTGACCGGTATCAGGTGATGGTTCACCCCGAGGCGGTAGCGCTGCGCATCGCCATAGGAAAAGAGGCGGCCCTGCAGCATTTTGTCGGGCGAGAACCCGATGCCGGGCACAATGCTTGCCGGGTTGAAGGCAGCCTGCTCGACCTCGGCAAAATAGTTTTCCGGATTGCGGTTCAGCTCCATGACGCCGACCTCGATGAGCGGATAATCCTTCTTGAGCCAGACCTTGCTGAGATCAAAGGGATGGAAGCGGTATTTTGCCGCGTCATTCTCCGGCATTATCTGCACAAACAGGGTCCAGCGCGGAAAGTCTTTTTTCTCAATGCTCTCATACAGATCGCGCTGATGGCTTTCACGGCACTTGCCGATCACTGCCTCGGCCTCCGCGTCGGTCAGGTTTTT
>JAFGCP010000237.1 GCA_016932595.1 Deltaproteobacteria bacterium | reverse complement strand
GCGTCCGGGGAATAAGCTGGGACTGCTCTACCGTAAGCCGGTTATACTGGAGCCAGGGAGCTTCCTTGAACAGCGAAAACGTCAAGGGATGCCCCGCCTGCCGGTTCACGTTTTGAAAAGTATTGCGGGCCGCATCAATATATCCTGTAAAATCTCCGTGAAACAGGGCTGTCGTGGGCCGGCTGTATTTCAGCCAGCGCATGCTTCTGAGCACCTCGCTGCCGTGATTGCCGGTTATGCGCACCGGAGCTATGTCGCGCGCAAGCCTGTTTATATACAGCTCCGGCGCTCCGCCGACATCCAGATAGCCGTCGCTGATATACACGGTCTTTTCAGCCAGATCGGCAAACTGAGATAAAAAGTTTCTATCCAGGGGAATCGTTTGATGGGTTTGCCCGCAGGCGCCGGCCACTTTTCGGGCGACTTTCACATCGGAGCAGTCGCGATACATGCCCCCGAAGGTATAGCAGGGATATTTCCCCGAAGGCATACTCATATGCGCCATGAGCACCCGCGTATCAAACCCGCCGGTGAGTGATATGGCCGCCTTCTGTGCCGAACGGAAATAGCGCGGCAGCACCTTTATGAACGTCTCTTTCAGCTTTTCGTAAAAAAAATCTTTTTCCAGCCAGGGCTGCTCTTCCCACTCGGCCGGCTTGAAGTACTGCTCCTTTATAAGGCCGCCTGCCCTGTCGAAAGTCCAGGCGGAATTTTCCGGCAGAACAAAAATATTTTTAAAAAGGCTCCGGTATTCAAGAACGCAATTGCATGAACAAAGCTCCCCCAGACCCTGCATATCGAGCTCGCGAAGCTGCGGGCAGACCTTTAAAAGCGCCTTTGCCTCGGAGGAAAAATAAAAGCCGTCTGTGCCCTCATAATAGTAGATCCGCTGCATGCCGTAGCGGTCATTAAAAAGCACGGCCTTGCCCTGGCGCAGGTCGATCAGCAGGCCACTGAACCAGCCGTTCAATTCATTGAGAAAGCTCAAGCCCGATTCCTCATACATGTGTATAAGGTAGCTTGCATTCGAAGAATCAAATTTGTGATGTTTTGCCTTCAGCTCGTCGAAAAAATCCAAATCGGTAAAATTTTCTCCGAAAAAAATCAGCGCGAGGTCCTTTTTCTCGTTCATGACCGGCATGCAGTCGCAGAAGGAATCCTTATGGCAAACCCAGCCCGCATAAAAACCCATATCAGGCTGCATATAGGTTCCTGAAGCATAGAAAGATTCCCGCGTCATGCACGAAAGCATGCTGTGCAGATCGCTTTCATTTCGCTCGCGGGGCAATTTACTTATAATTCCTGTTATTCCCGGCATGGATAAATACCTGCTTTGAAAAAAATCAATTTTTCGGCCCGCGCATAAGGCATCGGCACTACATCACCGGCCATAAAGCCCGCATTAATCATTTTTGGCAGTGCCGTATTTTGCGGCATTCTTAAACCGGCTTGCATAGTATTTTTGCCGAATATCCATAAGGCGCAAAATTGCCGCCTCCGGCAGCAGCCCGGCAAGGCCATGGTGAAGATGCAGTTTCAGAGCGATGGAACCTTTCAGGGACAAAGGAACATAATATCTGGGAAGTATAACGTTTTCAAATCCATTATGCACCTTGAAATCATTTCTCGGGCCGCGCGCCCATTTGCCATACACGAGCCAGGAAATTTTTTTTTCAGCGCATAGTTCTACTGCTTTGGCCATTAAAGCATTGTTGGGCTTTTTGTCCTGGTGCGCTATTTTTGAAACGATTTGAATCGGTATCGCATATCTTCCGGCATGGGCAAGAAACAGAAAGCCTATCATCTCATTATTGTAATAGGCGCCGATATGCTCTTCTCTGAAAGCATATTTAGCAAATTCTTTCTTTACCGCCTCAAAATTTTTTCCATAATGCCAGTTCGGCCTGCCCTGCCTGATCGGGCTTTCGTTGAGAATGCCGGTCATTCCCTGTATATAGTCATCATCAAAAGCCGCCTGCCTGACAATCACCCCCTGTTTCTGTGATTTTTTCAAACTGGTTCTTGTCTGCTTGGGGATCTGCCGCTCAAGCCAGTAGTCATAACTTCGGATAGGAAGGGCGGCGATTGACTCATACTCCATATAGTAATCAGTAAATTTTGGTTTTGACTCCGGCAACCGCTGAAAAAACGTAAAAATATCCGCGGCGGGCTTGCTTTGTCTGACTGTATCTATGAGCGCTGCCGGATCCTCAATATCAATATACCGTTCATGCTCAAGCCGCGCGATCTTAATCGGCCCTCCGGCTATCGATAACGCTGTATGATCAACCTGCATTATGCTCTCTTCCCTGTGGACATATGAATCGTCTTATATTGTATGCACATTTTGTCATTCCGGCGCACGCCGGAATCCAGGCATTATTTTAACTGGTTCCCGGCTTTCGCCGGGAAGACGACTGAAGATGACAAGGCCCTGGTGCGAATACTAGTGGGCGATGACATTTGTTTTTGATAGTGATCCTTTGTAGGAGCGGCTTCAGCCGCGAAACAATCGCACCTAAAGGTGCTCCTACAATGAAAACAATGACTACCAATTTAAAATGTCATGACCCACTAGTATGAGACCGTTAACAATAAAAACCGAACAGCTGAGGCACAATCAACCGTTCTTCTTCGCAGTCAGCCACTCTACACAGTCTTTAAATCCCGTGAACATGGTTTCAATAGAAGCCTGCGCCAGGATATCGGCCCGCGCATTGTTTGACAGCTCCTGCCTCTTCTCCTCATGGGTAAGCAGATAGACAATTTTATCCTTTAAGGCCGCCAGGTCGCCGTCCGGCACGATATAGCCATTGCGGCCATTGACGAGATAGTTGATTTCGGGGGGCTGATTGCCATCCTCTGTAACGACAGGCAGGCCCCAGTAAAATGCCTGATTCAATCCCAGGCCCACATGGCCCGGTATCGAAAAAACATCAGCCATCTTGAATAATTTGCTGATCTTTTCGTGACGCGGATCATATATCTCGCCGAGATACATCGTGTTTGCCTTGTTTGTCCGAGCGAGCCATTCATCGGTCATGCCGGAGCCCACAATAACAAGGCCTGCTCCCGGCACGTCGATTGTATTGAAAATCTCGATCAAATGATCTATCTTTTTCCGGCCGCCTCCGATGTCCATCCTGCCAACGGACAGCACGACTTTATCAAAGGGGATGCCCCATTCTTTTTTTATCTGCTCTTTTGATTCCTCTATCCGGGGAAAATCTTCAAAATTGATGGTATTGTTGGCGACCGACACCTTGCGCCGGTTCCTCTCCGAGATATATTTGATCTCATTGCCGGAATACAGAATAAGGCCGTCGAAAACCGCATGCAGATATTTATACAGCAGATAGCTTACTTTATCGGAAGGATTTTCAAGGTTCAGACCCTTGGTCCAAAAGGCGACCGGGATTTTTTTCAACTTAAGCCAGTGCAGAAGGGGCCAGAGCATGACATCTTTCATATGCAAAAACAGTATGACCGCATCAGGGTTGATCTCCTCTACTTCTTTTTTGTACCGGCTGAATTCAAAAGGTATCTCTTTAAAATCGAATTCCAGGGGATGGGGGTTCTGCTTCTGAAGCTCATCGCTCCTCACGATGAACTCCCAGCCGAGCTCTTTAAACCTTCGGTAAAAAAAGTTATAGACCGAGACGCGGTAATGCATGACCCTGTTGGATATGAACAGTATTTTTTTCATATAGCTGAACAACCTTTTCTATGATTCGACGGCAGGCACGGCAGCTGCCATACAAACGCTTAGGCAAAGCCCCGAAAACAAGGGGGCAAAAGCCGGACACGAACCTGGCGTAGTGCCTTTAATGTAGACCGGACAAAGTAAAGCGTGTCCGGTGATAGCGCAGGCATTGAGTAAAAGTCAGGTTCTTTGTCCAGCCTACGGGGTCTGTTTTTTTGCCCCCCTTTATTATGTGACGTTGTACCGATTAAACTAAAAGCTCCTCTCCCGCACCGGCATTATACCGATAACGGCAAGAAGTTTCCCGATATGATCGCAATATTTTATCAGGTATTTCATAAACACATGCTCGCCCAGCACAATACAGACCGGCAGCATCAGCGTGTACGCAGCCACAGCTATGATCGATTTCAGCACGCTGAAGGCTTTTGTTTTCAGCGATGGCTGCAGCAGGGTAACCTTTCCCCGCAGCAGGGCCCTCTTGAGGTAATATTTTTTCTCCAGGCGCTCCGGCGGCACGGTTTCATACACAACCGCTTCATCGCACCAGACAGCAACACAGCCTTTTGCCATGAATCTTCTGAAAAAATCAACGTCCTCGCCGCCGGTCCTTCCGAAAACAGGCCTGAAGAGGTCCTCGTCGCTCCGGAAAAGCTCTTTCTGCAGCAGAACATTGCCAGTCCGCGTATCGCTTGCATTTCTCAACACGGTTCCGGTCTTGAACGATTTCCTCTCGCAGATCCTGCCTTTCAGTATCCACGAGGGGGGCGCTGTTTCAAAGTGCGGCTTCACCGGGCCAAGCACTGCATCAGCTTTATACGCCAGCAGCGCATTATAGAAGTTTAGAAGCCAGCCCTCATCGGGAAACTCATCATCATCAATAAAGGCCAGTACATTCCCCTTTGCATTTCGAACCGCCCTGTTTCGCGCCAGGGCAATATTCTGCTCCGGTTCGCAATCATACTCTATCGGGATTGAGGATTTTATTTTGCATGCTTCAACCGTACTTCGTGCTGATTGAGCCTCATCATTGTCAACCACAACGACGGTAAGCGAGAACAGGCCGCCGGCTGCCTGATGCTGAAGCGCCTCAAGAAGATTCGCGAGCATCAGAGGGCGCTTAAACGTACAAATGCAAACCGATATATGATCATTTCCGGCGGTCATTGCTATCCGCTCTGCGTATAAAAAATTGGAGTTGCGCTGCCTGAAAAAAAACCTGCGCCATTGAAAAAAGGCTATTCCATTTTAGCTACCAGACATGCCAGCGCCTTATACATTGTTGCTTCCGCCCAGTGCAGCATGGGAGTTTTTGCTTTAATTCCCAGGGGGTACTGCCGGTAATAAAAAAAGCCGTCACTGTCCTGCATATTTTCAATCCACCAGACCGCGACTTTTATTGCCAGGGGCAGCAATTGGCTGTCCCAATCG
>JAFGCP010000236.1 GCA_016932595.1 Deltaproteobacteria bacterium | reverse complement strand
GCGAGTTGAATGTGTAGGCCGGCACAAAGCGAAGCGTGTCCGGCACAAAAAGATTTTGCAGGTTAAACAGGTTCTTTGTCCGTCCTAAGGTTTTTTTGTACCCTTTTCAGTGGGGATTCGCACTAAGCATTTATTGGGTATGTTTCAGTTCCATTAACTTACGAGGGAATCCTGATATGCTAAAAGCTGGTTTAGCAACAAAAGTCGCCGAAAGCGACCTGTGCATGGCCGACGAGCAGATTCAGCAGAAAAAAAAGGGAAAGATTCTTCCCAAGCATGCATCGCTTATCAAGCATTGCATGCCTCAGATCAAAGCGCGCTCCCAGGCGAAGAAATCCGGGGCATTATCGCAGCAAAGCGATAAAGAGGAGATTTTTAAAAGATACGAGAAACTTATCAGATATATTGCAAGCCGCATCGCATCCCGCCTGCCCCGGCATATTGAAATTCACGACATGATCAATTCCGGCGTACTGGGGCTTTTAGACGCTATTGAAAAGTTCGATACGACCAAGGGGGTCAAATTTGAAACCTATGCGGAATACCGCATCAAGGGAGCAATGCTTGACAGCCTGCGCGCCATGGACTGGGTGCCACGGTCGATTCGAAAGGTTGCAAGCATGCTTGAAACCACGAGCGCTGATCTTGAAAAAAAATTCGGCAGGCCCGCTACCAACGAGGAGGTTGCAAAAGCCATGGATGTGGGCGCCGAGCGGTTTTATAAAATAATGAACCGTATTTCTCACATATCCACAATAAGCCTTGAGCAGGACCCGCATAACTCCAATTCGCCGCATTCGCTGCTTGACCGTATCGTGGATGTGGATCATTTAAAGCCGTCAGACAGGCTTGACAATGAAGAGCTCAACGGCATGATTTCCGGCAATATCGAGCGCCTCCCCGAAAAGGAGCGCACGGTTATTTCACTCTATTATTTCAATGAATTAACCATGAAAGAGATCGGCAGGCGGCTGAAGCTCACGGAATCCCGGGTATCCCAGATTCATACCAAGGCGGTGGGCCGGCTTCGCGGCAAGCTGCGCAAGCAGAACTATTGTTGATCAAGATTTCGCGGAACCATGCCTATTTACGAATTTTACTGCACACCCTGCAATACCATCTTCAGCTTTTTTTCGAAAACTATAAATACGGCCACAATCCCCGACTGCCCGAAATGCGGCAAAGCACTCCAGCGGCAGGTATCGCTGTTTGCCTGCATTGACCGATCCCGTGAGGACTCCGGGGGGGAAGATTTTCCCCTGGACGAAAGCAGGCTGGAGGGGGCCATGACCAGGCTGTCCTCCGAGGCGGAGAAGCTCAATGAGAATGATCCGCGGCAGGCCGCGCGGCTGATGCGCATGTTCTCGGACATGACCGGCGTCAAACTGGGCGACGGCATGCAGGAGGCCCTGAGCAGGCTGGAGTCGGGTGAGGATCCTGATGCCATAGAGGCGGAGATGGGTGATATGCTGCAAAACGAGGACCCGTTTCTGCCCGGACAGACCAGGTCCCGCGGTAAAAAAAGCGCGCCGTTGCGGGATGAAACGCTGTATGACTTATAACACGTTGCACTCTGTTTGTGCGTAAGCCCGCAGCATCCGCGTCTTTTTTCGTTATGGAATTATGAGAGGGCCGCGGCGTTTCCATCTCTTTCCGAACAGGTATACCGCTTTGCAATGCACCGGATTTAAGCCTTTCTGCATGCCGCCCGCCCATTGAATCCTCAATAGGAGTCTCGTTCTTTTCTTGCAATCATGCTGTGAAGCTATAATAATAAAGATAAGCACATACTTCAGCACGCAGCAGAGGCAGCTATGACAGACCTGAAATACCGCTTTTCATGGGACCTGCTGGGAAACATAGAGCTCGGGAGGCCGAATCTCGGGCCGACCACCCGGCTTGAAATATACCGTCTCATGCAATTTACCCTGCGCGATGTCCTTGAAAAAGAGTTTGGAACGGAAAAAGCCGATGAGCTGTTTCGCGAGGCAGGCTATCTTGCGGGAAAAGAATTCTACCGGCATATGCTGGGAGAGGCCACAGAATTCGGAGACTTTACGAAAAAGCTACAGGAAGTATTAAAGGAGATGCAGATAGGCGTTTTGCGCATCGAGAAAGCAGATCTGACAGAAGGCACAATCATACTGACCATTTCCGAAGATCTGGACTGCTCCGGGCTGCCTGAAATGGATTATGAAATATGCGTGTATGACGAGGGCTTTATTGCCGCGCTTCTGGAAAGTTTCAGCGGGCATAAATTTGAAGTGCAGGAAGTCGACTGCTGGTGCACCGGCGATAGAACATGCCGCTTCACCGCAACCATGCTCAGGGAATGACGGCTGTGCACACCGAAGAGATTGACACAATACTTAAACTGCTGCAGGACAGCATTTATGCGCGCACGCTGCCCGCAACCCTGCCCGAGCCGTTTAACAGCAATTCCGCGCTCAAGCAGTTTTACAGCGATATAGTTGAGCTCAGGGCTTTTATACTGGCGATTGCCCAGGGGGATTTTTCAACCTCTCCCGGCATCAAGGGGTATCTGGCCGGCGCTTTGAAAACGCTCCAGGCCGGGCTGAAGCATCTCACCTGGCAGACCAAGATGATTGCCCAGGGCGATTTTTCCCATCGGGTCGATTTTATGGGAGAATTCTCAGAAGCCTTCAATACAATGGTTGACCAGCTCGATGCTTCGGTGCGGGAGCTCAACCGGACCAATCAGGATCTGCTGCGCGAAATAGAGGAACGAAAAAAAACAGAGGCCGCCCTGCGGGAAAGCGAAGAAAAATATAAACAGCTTTCAATAACCGATCCGCTGACGGGGCTGTTCAACCGCCGGCATTTCTATGAACTTGCCGCTACGGAGTTTGACCGGTCAAGCCGGCACCTGCGGCCGATTGCCCTCATCATCTATGACCTTGACAGCTTCAAAGACATAAATGACACCTTTGGGCATGTGGCGGGTGATGCCGCGCTGCAGCATATAGCGGTGCTGTCAGGCAATGAGGTTCGGAAAATCGATATTCTGGCCCGTTACGGCGGCGAAGAGTTTATCTGCCTGCTGCCGGAAACCGGCCTGCAGAAAGCAGCGCTTGTGGCGGAACGCATGCGGCAGGCAATTGAATCAAATCCGCTGCAGCAGCAGGGGCAGGCAATCGCCGTGACGGCAAGCTTCGGTGTGGCTGCTGTTGAAAAAAGCATAGAGGCCCAGGAATCATATATGAGCCATATTCAGGCTATCATCAAACAGGCTGATGAGGCCCTGTACCAGGCAAAAGGCTTAGGTAAAAACCGGGTTATTGCGGCCCCCGCGAATTGATCGGGGAGCCGGAGAAAGTGTTCAGAAAAGCGCGAGATTCGGGAAAACAGCTGTAAAGTACAAAGTTTCATAAAAGAGGGGCGAAAAAATTCCCCCTTTAGCAAAGGGGGTTAGGGGGATTTGTCAGGCTGCAGAAAATCCCCCTGTATCCCCCTTTTTCAAAGGGGGATGAAACAGGCCCCTGTTGTGTCATGCCGCATGCTATATATAAAGATGTCCGTGCAGGAAATATTATTAAACAGAAAACTCAGCAGACATAGAATACAAGCAAAAGAGGGCACTGTATGGAAAACAAAATCAAAGCACTAACCGTGGCTCTGGAGAATGAACTCAACGAGCGCAACTTCTATCTGGCTCAGAGCGAGAAAACCGACAACCAGGTCGGCAAGAAGATGTTTCTGCAGATTGCCGCCGAAGAGGATGAACATTACCGCCGCCTGCAGCGCATTCATGAGGAACTTTCCCGGCAGGGAAAATGGCCCGACACGGTTTCCAATAGAGTCGGTACCTCAAACATTCTTCAAACGTTCAGGAAGATTGCAAGCCTTGCAAAGAAAACGCCCGAGGCAAGTCGCGATGATATCGAGGCCCTGAACATAGCAATACAGTTCGAGACAAAGGCGCACAGCTTCTATACAAACCTGTGCACAGCTGCTGAATCCGGGGCTGAAAAGGAGTTTTTCAAGCTGCTTGCCTCAGTCGAATGGGAGCATCTTTTGACATTAAAAGAGTCCCTGCTTTTTTTTGAAAACCCGGCAGACTGGTTTGCGGAACATGAAAAATCGCAGCTGGAAGGATGACGAGCTGGCCTGAACCGCCCGGCTTAAAAAAAGATGGCTTTGTGATACATCCGGGATGCAGATTTTAAATTTTTACTGTTGGTCCTTCAAGGATACATTTGACCATGCTGGAAATCTCCACTCATGTCTCAATTCCCGATAATGAAATTGACCTGAGCGCCATTCGCGCGCAGGGGGCAGGGGGGCAGAATGTCAATAAGGTTTCAACGGCCATACATCTGCGCTTTGATATTAAGGCTTCATCGCTGCCTGATTTTTATAAAGAGCGTCTGCTACAGTTGAGCGATCAGCGCATCACAAAAGACGGCGTGATCGTTATCAAGGCGCAGGAGGCCCGCAGCCAGGAGGCAAACCGTGAAGAAGCCCTCACCCGGCTGCAGGAGCTTATAAAAAGTGTAGCGATAGTACGCAAAAAACGCCGCCCGACCCGGCCCACCCTCAGCTCCAAAAAAAAGCGCCTTGAAGGCAAGACAAGACGGGGAACTGTTAAGTCACTTCGGGGCAGGGTGGTGGGGGATGGGTGATTGTGCCGCCTGGATGAAAGCTTTATAAAAATTTTGTAGAATCCTCTCTTTTTCAGGGTCGCTTAAAAAGTCGAAGCAACTGTCATTGCGAACGAAGTGAAGCAATCTCAGAGTAGGGGCTCAAAATTTTGAGCCCCTACGAAAAATCAGAGTACCGCGTTAGTTGCTCCGTTCCTACCCCGCACTACCAAACGTGCGGATTTTATACAGCGGCATCAATACATGTTTTTTTAACCTTATAACCCAAGACGTATGTCCCGTAGGGGCGCACCTGTGTGTGCGCCCTTGTTATTGGCAGAAACGCGGTAGGGATACGATGCATCGTGCTCCTATGTTAGAACCCGTTTTCCGCCGGGTTTTAAAATTATGGGTTGACAGGGTTGAAAAAATAACTTAATATATAATTAAGTTACTTAATTATTTATTAACAATGTGCCATGCACTACCGGTTCGGCGAAAAAATCCGCGAGGTGCGGGAAAAGCGTAAAATGACCCTGAAGGACGTGGCCCGCCGGGTCGAGTTGAGCGAAAGCCTTATCTCCCAGATCGAGCGCAACCGCGTTTCCCCTGCCATCGATACGCTGCTGCGCATTGTCGATGTGCTGGAGATGGATATTGAATATCTCTTTCAGGAATTCAAGAAAACCAAATCAGTGCATTTGGTGCGGCGCGCCGAGCGCAGTAAGATCGTGCAGCCCGGCATTGTCTATGAACAGCTTTCAAAGACCGTCGAGATAGATGAAGAGCATGCCATGGAGGCCTACTGCCTTGAGATTGCGCCGGGCGCGGAAAAGGGAAGCCGCGAGTTTGGCCACCGCGGCGGGGAGCTGGGCCTTATTCTTGAAGGCAAAGGAGAGCTGCGGTTCGGCACCGAGATATATGAGCTGAACGCGGGCGACAGCATATCATTCGCCGCTGATATTCCCCATACAGTGAAGAACACGGGAAAGAAAACACTCAAGGCTGTCTGGGTGACAACGCCGCCGAAGATTTTTTATAAACAGCTATGATGGTTTCGTAAAAATTTGTCATCCCGGTGAAAACCGGGGTCCAGTAGGGGCAGGCCTGCGTGTCTGCCCCGAAGAGGGCGCACACGCAGGTGCGCCCCTACATAAAACTCCTGGATACCGGCTTTCGGCACGACGATTTTGCTGGATTTTCGTCTTTTTTACGAGGGCATCAGACACAAGAGCCACATAGGAGAGGATAGACATATGGGAAAAACAATTGCAGAGAAAATTTTTGACAGCCACCAGGTGGATGAGCCGTATCCGGGCACACGGGTCATACGGCTTGATGCCGTGTTCTGCCATGAAATC
>JAFGCP010000235.1 GCA_016932595.1 Deltaproteobacteria bacterium | reverse complement strand
GCGCTTTTTTTCTTTGGCATTATCCGCAACCCAGCATTTTTTATTCTACCGAATGGTTTCTTCCAGAATACCTGCAACTGCTCTCCGGTAACTGGGGCCCCCGTAATTAAAGCGCCCCCCGGTAAGCCGGCACACTTCTTCTTCCGTATACACGGAATCAAAGTCGGTATTGCGCGAGCCGGCGATATTGGTAAAAAGCTCGGCAGTGACCATGATGCCGTTGCTGGCAGGCGCCAGGGATATTTCAAGCCGCGAATAGACCTTGCCGCCTCTGCCCTTATGATACAGTACGGCTTTGGCCTCCCTGTTTTTATCAATCGTATACAGAAAAGACGGCACGTAGCCGCTGCCGGGGGCACTGTGCGGCTGGCCTTCCTTTTCAGCAAGGCCGTTATTCCTGCCGGGGGCGCTTACCAGCATATGGCACGAGACCTCACCGGGGACCTGATCAATAAAAACCTGTATATCCGGGGCTGGCTCGTCTTTTGGAATCTTTATCAGCGGTTCTGAAAAACCTTTGAATAAGTCAACGGTAAACCCTTCACTGGATGGCCGCATCAGCATGCGGCGTTTTTTGCTGTCAACAATCCCGGGATCACATTTTTTCTCCAGCGTAAACACAACCGGCTTTCCGGGGTCGGGAATGAACACAGGATCTTTACTTCCTTCATCATAGGAATATGATGTCTCGTAAACAGTGCGTGGCGCTTCATAGCAGCGCTTTTCTATGGATCTGATATACAATCTTTTTACCAGGAGCCCGGTCAGCACAAAATTCCCGTCATCATCAGCTTCGGCCTGGACGGTTTCCACGCCGATAAAGCGTACGCTGTTGGTGCTGAAAAACTCTCTGCCGGCTGTTATTTTTGCTCCGGCAACCGGCCGGCCATTCTGGTCGATGACCTTGCCGTAAAATAGTATTGCCGTATTAGAGGAGGTTCCTGTCGTCTGAGCCTGATTGTTTTGCCCGCCATAGGTATCTGCTGCAAAAGCTTCGCAGGCCCCGAAAAGCACGAATAAAAAAACAGCGGACAGCACGGATTGTTTTTTCATAATAGTCGTCCATTTCAAAATGTGCGGCGGGCAAAGCCCACCATTGGTGTATTCAGGAAATGCACATAATCGGCGCCAATCATGTAGAAACACTACAGCTCCCCTGCCTGTATTGTTTTCCCGTGCAGGGCTTTGATCTACCGCCGACTCCCGGCTATGCGCCGTTGGCCAGGACGCCAGTGCCCGGCTTTTATCTTTTTATCTATATGCCATTAGAGGCCATGGCAATAACTTTACCGTCAACAAATTTAACCATAATGTTTTTCGGCTCGTCTTTCCAGGTGCAGGTTTTAGACCCCGCCGTAAAGGAGACGCAGATAGCATCATCGCCGAGAATGTCCTTCACAGCCTTGAAATCCATGCCCGCTTTGAGCTTATCGTAATTCTGTCTGGTAAGTTTGCTGCAGCCGGCACCCAAGAGCACCATGGCCGCAAGGGAGAGAATTATGCATAAAGCTTTCATTTGTTTCATCTCAAGCACTCTGTCTTTGGTTTTCGAGAGCTTTTTTGAACCCGTACTGCTGTGGCCCCGGCACTGGACAATACGCGGTGCGCCACTTGCGGTCGCGGTAGGGCATGAAGCCCTTAGCGCGTGTACGAAAAGCCGAAGCCCCTTCGTTTTGTCATTCTGAGCGCAGCGAAAATCTCGTCGTTTTCATACATTCAGGGATCCTTCACTTCGTTCAGGATGACATTACATGACTTTTCATACACGCACTCAGAAGCATAATGCAAACCTTTCACCATAATCAAGACAAATAGTGCATAGCCGCCGGTGGCTTGAAGCAAAAAGCTGCTGTCACTCTGTGCTGCTTCGGCGCCTTTTGCAGCATAAAGAACCAGGTCGGTGAAAAACCGCAGACCGTATTCGGCATGAATATTATATAATTTCCAGTATGGCTTTTTTCATTAAGGCAAAAGTAGCATCCCAGGTAAAATTTTTTGAACGCTCCAGACCTTTCAGAATATTTGCATTTCTCAGCTCATGATCAAAATAATACTGCTCATAGGCTTGTATATGCTGTTCTTCACTGTCACAGTCTATCATCAGGCCCGCATCGCCAACAACTTCCGGCAGAGATGAGCTGTTGCTGGTTATGACCGGACAGCCGCACTGCATAGCCTCCAGCGGCGGCATGCCGAAGCCCTCATATTGAGAGGTATAGACGAGCCAGTGTGCATTTGAGAGTAATCCGGCTACATCAGTATCATCCACATACCCTATAGCCAGTATTCTTCCCGGCGGGACATCCAGTTCTTTCAGCAAATCGGCATATGCCCCAGCATAGTTTTTCCAGAAAGTCCCACCGAGAACAAAACATAAATCCATGATGTTGTGTTTTTTTATAAAAGCAGCAAAACTCTTTAAAGCCCTATTCAGATTCTTTCTTGGCTCAAGGTTGGAGAGCGAAAAAATATATTTCATTTCGGAAGGAATATTATATTTTTTCCGCAATAATTCCCCGGCATCAAGCATGCGGCTATACTTATTTGCACTTGCTATGTGAGTAACACGTATATGGTCAGGATTTATATTCGGGCAGTACTGGAGAAAATCTTTTCTGGTATTGGCTGAGATTGCAAAATAATAATCGCGGGAATTGAAAGATTGCAGCAGATCATCAAACCATACCTGCCGTTCATTGAAAAACTGCGGAAACAGGATGGGCGTCACATCATAGAGTACCGTGAACTTTTTGATAGAGTCTCTCCTGGCAAATTCCGGTGGCGCGGCTGCCATTGGAGAGAAAAAAACATCACAGATTTTATAATCGATTTCACTCTTAAGGGCATGTAGAGCATGTGTGAATATTTCGCTGTATATTGCATACCACAGGTGCAGAAAAAAATTTTTGTGTCTATAAAAATTCCTTTTATCGATGATAATTTTCTGCTTTCTATTTAAGACCGATTTCGGATTGGTGGAGTCCAGAAATTCGATGCCGGCTAAGCCGGGTATCAGTTTTTTCAATGCTGCTATATTAACAATGTTGTAATCCCTGCAATATATAAGAACTTTGAAATCGCTGCAGGCCAGGAACTCCCGAAGGAGATTTAAAGCTACCCAGAACACGCCTGAACGTGAAGCAGTAGTTGACAGATTGTCAAAAACCACAGAAGCATCATAGACGACGACCCTTTTTGACATTCTCAAGCTCGCTTAAACAGATAGTGCATCGGATACTGTCTTGCAGCAGAGACAGAATTGATTCTGTTTTCTGCTTCATCGGTTCAAAAGGGCTCTTGATTCTACATGCAACAGAACAACTGTCAGTACGGCCTAGCGCTGAAGAAGCCTGCCCCGCTTCCAGGAAGAAGACAGGCGCTGTGCCTCGGCAATTTGCTGGCTGGTCATACTCTTTTTAAGTTTGTTTTGAAAGTCGCGATAGCGTGCTTCACCCGGTTCCTGAGCTGCTGCAACGTTCAGCCATGCACAGGCCAGAACCAAATCTTGCGGCACCCCCGCGCCCAAAACATATAGCCTTCCAAGGTTACACTGCGCATCAGCATGCCCCTGGGCAGCAGCCTTTTTATAGAAATCGACGGCTCTATCCATGTCCTTCGGAACTCCATCGCCCTGGTCATAAATAACCCCAAGATTATACTGTGCCGCGGCATTGCCCTGGGCTGCTGACTTCTGACACCACTCAATAGCCTTGTGCATATTTTTAGGGACACCATTGCCGCTTGCATAAGAAAAGCCCAGGGTCGCCTGTGCTCCCGCATGCCCCTGTTCCGCGGCTTTCTGATACCACGTGATTGCCTGAGCCATATTCTTAGGGGCGCCGTCGCCCTTGGCATATATAAGCCCCAGGTTATACTGTGCAGCAGCATTCCCCTGAGCCGCCGCTTTTTGCCACAGCTCAACTGCTTTGCCGATATCTTTAAGAACACCCCTGCCTTTGGCATAGGCAAATCCGAGTTCAACCTGCGCTTTGGCGTTTCCCTGGGCTGCCGCTTTTTGATACCATGCAATAGCCTTTTTCATGTCCTCAGAAATGCCGTCGCCATTGGCATAGCTGAGCCCTAGAAAAAATTGCGCGGCTGCATTTCCCTGGGCCGCGGCTTTTTGATACCATGCAACCGCCTTTTGCTGATTTTTAGGAATGCCATCACCATTTGCATACCTGATCCCAAGCAAATAATGCGCGCCGGCGTTTCCCTGGGCAGCTGCCTTATTATACCACTCAACAGCCTTCTTCATATCCTGGGGCACGCCCCTGCCTGTGGCATAACAAAGCCCGAGGGAAAATTGAGCATCAGCATGCCCACGCAAAGCTGCAAACTGGTACCACTCCACTGCCTTCGCCATATTTTTGGCTGCTCCGTTACCAGTTGCATAGCAGAGAGCAAGTAAATATTGCGCATCGGCGTTTCCCTGCTCTGCGGCTCTCAAATACCAGTCAACGGCTTTTTTCATATCCAGAGGAACCCCATCACCCAGATTATACTTGAACCCAAGTTTAAACTGCGCACGGGGCTCTCCTGTTTCTGCGGCCTTTTGATACCACTCTATGGCTTTTGCCAGGTCTCTCGGGACACCAGTGCCCTGATCATAAAGCAAACCAAGTTGAAACTGCGCAGGAACATATTCCTTCTTTGCTGACTTTTGCGATGATTCAAACACCTTTTGCCACCATGCAGATGCTTTTTTCTCCTCTTCCGCGGTCGCATCTTTCAGAATATAATAAAACCAGAATTTAAACTGCGCGCGGGCTGCGCCCTGCTCATCTGTCTTTTGATACCACTCGACAGCCCCGCTCATATCCTCAGGGACACCTTCTGGAATCTCATAGCAGAGTTCAAGAAGAAATCGTGCGGCAGCATGCCCCTGCACGGCTGCTTTCTGAGCCCATTCAATTGCTGTATTCATATTTTTGGGGACGCCGGCCCCTTTAAGGTAACAGGCTCCAAGGGAAACTTGCGCGGCGGCATTTCCCTGCTCTGCTGCTTTTTGATACCACTCTGCAGCCTTCTTCATATCTTTTGGAACGCCATTTCCATTCTCATACAGAAAACCGGT
>JAFGCP010000234.1 GCA_016932595.1 Deltaproteobacteria bacterium | reverse complement strand
GCCTGATTTCTTGCTTTACAGATAGGCCTTAAAAGGATAGTCGGGGTCGATATTGTCATATGAAATCAGGACATTTTCAGCGTGTATACCGTAGTCATCGCCGGAGAAACCGGCTGATTTGCCCAGACGATGCGCGCATGCCTTGTCTTCGGCAGGCACATGCCGTGAGTGCTTGAACCGACAAGCTGCGTGTCGCTAACGCGATCTTTTTGTCCGGATAAAGTAATCACGGCAGATGCTATGGCAACCGGCGGCGGTCTGGGCAGGGGGGTGTGCAAACGCGAGCATCCCGAGCGGCGCTGTTGCACGCAACGGGGTGCGACAAGCTGCAACGCATCTGCAACGCATCGTTTTTGCTTTATTTTTTTGGTGCTGAAGTTGCACGCGTGTTGCTTGCCTTGTTACGCCCGTTATTCCTTCCTCAAGACATCTTCCTGATATATCTTAACAAATTTTTTGTTTCGCACATGGCACGCAAATAGCAAACCATGTATCCACGGTATATGAAAAGCAATTTACAGCAGAAAGGAGATGGAAGGGATGAAAAACAAACACACACCCATATTAACCCGGCAATGGCCATTTCTGGCAGGAGGCCTGCTGGTCGGGCTGGGCGAACTGATATATTATTGTGCGTTTGGTACGTTTATTCCGGTCACAACCGGACTGGCAAAAATGTTCAGTACGGTTGAGGCCAACATTACCCACACGCAGACCATTTCGCGGCTGTATTCCCCTGATATCCATTGGGTAATTATCGGCGCGCTGCTCGGTGCGTGGATCGTGGGGCGGCTGGAACATGAAAGCCGGAATTGGGTTCGCTACAAGCCGGGAATGCTGCTGCTTGCCCTGCTGGGCGGGATGATTTTCGGTTTTGGCACCAGGATAGGCCCCGGTTGCACCACGCATCATATTTTCGGCGGCCTGGCAGTGATGAGCATTGCCAGCTTCACCATAGCGATAACGGGCTTACCATTTGCCTTTGCAGCCTTTGTGTTCGTATCAAAGCTCGGCTACGGCCCTTACTTCAAGCATCAGGAAAACAAGGCCAGCGTTTTGAAAGCCCGAGACCTTGGGCTGGTGCAGGACCATTGCCTGAGCTATGATGAACACTATCGTCCTTTTCGCAACCCTGTTCATATCTCCGCCTGGCTTGTGCTCGCGGTGCTGATCGGCTCATCGCTGTATACGGGTTTTTTCGGAGAAAGCGGCCAGGCATTAGGGGCCGGCGCGCTTCTTCCCAACATTGTCAGGTTTGCTGCCGGACTGGCTCTTGGCTTTGGCATTGCAAAATCAGGTGTCGGCACAGAGTGCGGACTTATGGCGCCGGAGTCGCTGCTGCTGTCGGAGGAGCATTATAAAAAACTGAACATTCCGTTTATAACACAGCGGATGTTTCAGGCGCTCATGCCGGTTGCGGGCGTTCTCGGCGCGGTGCTGGTGCTGAACGCCGGCGTTTTGATCGGATGGCTTTTTTTCGGCAGGCCCATCCCCGATGCAGCGCCGAAACCGACCGGATGGGGGCTGCATATCGGCCACCTTATGGCGGCGCCCTGTCTGGCCATAGGAAGCGTCTTCATGATTGGTTGTGAAATCCGCAGCTACGGGCGGATCGGGCTGGGGTATCTGACCGGCATGGTAGGCCTGATCGGTTTTTATCTGGGGTACCTGCCCTACGTGTACTATAATGAAGCAATAGATGGGTTTATCGCCCGGCATGCCTTCGTTGCCAGCACAAACTGGGTAGAGCTTTTGGCCGGAAACAACATGGCGCTTCAGCGCACCGTTGCCATCGGCTATACACTTTTGCTTGTTGCTTTGCTTGGTGTTGTGATTAGATATGGAGCACGGCGCATCGGGATAAGCGCCCGGGACTATGTCACCAGGCCGACGGATGATGTTTGCCTGCCCGCACAGAGTGAAAAAAAATAATTTCATAACCGATACGTCTTGCAAGGATTTCCCCCATGAACGCCAAGCATGCTGTCACCGATTTTTCATTGCGAAACCACAGGACCATACTGCTGTTAACCGCTGCCGTTACCTTGAGCGTGGCGCTGCTGGCAACAGCGCCCTCACTTCTGCCGGAAACGTTTCCTTTTCTCAATCCGGTTGCCGTCGATACGGACCCGGAAAACATGCTGTCAGCAGCTGAGCCTGTTCGCGTGTTTCATAACCGGATGAAAAAAGAACTCGGGCTCTATGACATTGTCGTGGTTGGCGTGGTCAATGAGCGACACGCGGACGGTGTTTTTAACACGCAGACGCTCAAAAATGTCTATGACCTCACCGAGTATGCCAAAACCCTTCGCTGGACCGAGGACGGCCGCGAGGTTGGCGTGGTTGCGGTAGACATTATTGCGCCATCAACGGTTGACAATATCGAGCCGGCAGGACTTGGCTCGGTTACCTTTGAATGGCTGATGCCCTCCCCTCCGGCCACGCGGGGGCAGGCCCTGGCCATACGCGATAAGGCACTGCGGATTCCATTTCTTAACGGAACGCTCGTGTCTGAAGACGGAAAAGCCCTGTGCCTGTATCTTCCAATAACCAGCAAGGACCTGAGTTACCGGGTATACAGCGCCCTGCGGGAAAGGATTGCCGCGTATGCGGGTGAGGAAGAATATCATATCACCGGCCTGCCGGTTGCTGAAGATACGTTCGGCGTTGAGATGTTCATACAGATGGCCCTGTCGGCTCCGACAGCCATGCTGATTATTTTTTTGCTGATGCTGCTGTTTTTCAGAAAAATTGCCGTCATTATTTCTCCGCTTGTCGTTGCGCTGATTTCGGTGCTGCTGACCATGGGGGCCCTGATTGTGTGCGGCTTTCCGGTGCACATCATGAGCAGCATGATTTCGATATTCATCATGCCCATAGCCGTGCTGGACTCGATACATGTTATTAGCGAGTTTTTTGAAAAATATCAGCATACCCGCGACAGAAGGCAGACTATGCTGCATGTCATGGATGAGCTGTTCAGCCCGATGCTGTATACCTCACTTACCTCTGCGGCCGGATTTGCCTCGCTTGCGCTGACACCGATACCCCCGGTGCAGATTTTTGGAATATTTGTGGCAGCGGGCATCATGGTGGCCTGGGTGCTGACAATTACGTTTATACCGGCCTGCATCATGCTGATACGCCCGGAAACGCTCGAAAATTTCGGCGCAGGTTCGGGAAAGAACAGAAACGCCGGCACTTCGCTTCTCCGGCGCCTGCTTGGAAAGCTCTCCATCCTCACCTATTCATGGGCAAAACCTGTTATTGCCTTATCAATGCTTGTGTGCGCGGTTGCCGTGTACGGAATAAGCACCATTACCATTAATGATAACCCGGTTAAATGGTTTACCCCGTCGCATCCCATACGGATCGCTGATCATATATTAAATAAGCATTTCGGCGGTACCTACATGGCCTATCTGGCCCTTTCGGCCCCCGGGGACGAAGCGTTCGATACTTACGCAACCTGCAACGCTTTCACGGCAGAAGCCCGCAAAGAGGCGCGAGTATATCAGGGTGAGTGGCCCGAAGCCGAAAAAGTTTTTTTTGAGCTGGGCGCACTGGCGGAGCAGGTCACGGCCGGGGCCCAAAGCCGGCGGGAATTTTATGACAGGCTTGAAGCGGCGATTGAGAAGCAGCGTGCCTCCGCAAAAGGCGGCAGTGCCGATGCGTGGAACGAGGCGGGACTTTTTGCTAACCGAATGAGGCAGCACAACGAATTGTTCAAGGACCCGGCTGTGCTCAGGTATCTTCAACGCCTGCAGGAGCTTCTGCTTGAAACAGCGGTTGTGGGCAAAACCAACTCGCTTGCAGACATTATCATGACCGTGCACCGTGAGCTGTTTGAGGGAAGCGCTGCGGCATTTCGCATTCCGGACTCCACAGGAGCGGTTGCCCAGTGCATGCTGACCTATCAGTCAAGCCATCGCCCCGGAGATCTCTGGCATTTTGTAACGCCCGATTATCGGAAGACCAGTATATGGATACAGCTGAAAAGCGGCGACAACCGGGATATGTCACGCGTCGTTGCGGCAGTTGACCGGTTTATCGCTGAAAATCCGCCACCGGTTGCCTTGACGCATGCATGGTTCGGCCTGACCTATATCAATGTAGTCTGGCAGGACAAAATGGTAAAAGGCATGCTGCAGTCATTTATTGGCAGTTTTCTAGTGGTTTTTTTGATGATGGCTGTTTTGTTCCGCTCGGCGCTCTGGGGGCTGCTGTCCATGATTCCGCTCACCATTACCATCGGTGCAATTTATGGAGCCGTGGGCCTGATCGGCAAGGATTATGATATGCCGGTCGCGGTGCTCAGCTCCATGACGCTTGGGCTTGCGGTCGATTTTGCGATACATTTTCTGGCCAGAAGCAAAGAACTCTATTCTGCCTGCGGCTCATGGGCTGCAACGGTACCGAAAGTGTTCGCAGAGCCGGCCATAGCCATCAGCCGCAACATTATTGTCATCGCGCTGGGCTTTACGCCGCTGCTGCTGGCTCCGCTGATGCCGTATAAAACGGTCGGGGCTCTTCTGGCCTCGATCCTGCTGGTGTCCGGTGCGGCTACGCTTGTGCTGCTTCCGGCCCTTGTCCGGGTGCTTGAAAAATATCTGTTCAGGCCGGGCCCCGAAAAAAACATCTGGTGCGACTGTGGATTATGTATGATCACGTCTGTCGTGCTTGTTGTTGTGATCGCCATGGCCCTGCATCAGTTTGAATTTTTTAGCTGGAGCAGGCTGACCTGGCTTAGTGCCTGTGTCATTCCGGTTCTGGTGGCAGGCTGCAGATTGGTGTCCCGGCGAAAACGGTGTTCTACAATTATTATTCAAAAGGAGAACATGCGCGATGTATAAGCAAACAGTCGTTACAATCCTGGGGATAGTGTTTTTATTGGTGATGCCGCAGCACGGCCGGACTCAATCCGGCGCGAAGGCAGGTCTTTCGGTAGATGAAATTGTATACAACACCAACCGGGTGTCCTACTACCAGGGTACCGATGGCCGGGCCAGGGTACACATGAACATCGTTGACAGCCAGGGCAGGCAGCGCCATCGGGAGATGACTCTGTTGCGTCTGGATATGCCGGATCCGGACGCTGACGGCAAGCAGAAACAACAAGGTGCTGACGGGTTTTGCGGGGACCAGAAAATGTATGTTTTTTTTCACCGGCCGGCCGATATTTACAAAACCGTTTTTATGGTCTGGAAACATTTGGACAAAGATGATGACCGCTGGATGTATTTGCCCGCCCTTGACCTGGTCAAGCGCATTGCCGCCACGGACAAACGTACCAGCTTTGTGGGCTCTGATTTTTTCTATGAAGACGTGTCCGGCAGACACATTACCGATGATGTGCATGAGCTTATCAAAACAACGGATACATATTATGTTCTGAAAAACACCCCGAAGGATCCCGCGCTGGTTGAATTTTCATATTTTGAACTATGGATCCATAAGGACAGCTTTATCGTGGTAAAAACAGATTATTATGATAAAAGCGGAAAAAAATACAGGACCTACGAGGCCCTTCAGGTAGATACGGTTCAGGGCTATCCCACGGTGGTAAAGTCCCGGATGTCGGATTTGCGCACCGGCGGGTACAGCGAGTTCACCTACAGTGATGTCAGGTACAATATCGGCATTACCGAGGATATTTTTGCTGAGCGCTATCTCAGAAAGGCACCCCGGAAGTACCTGAGATGAAATTTTCTGTTTTGACAACAAAACGGTGTCTGCCCTGCATGCTTATGGCCGGGCTGTTGCTGTTTCCTGGAGGCGGCGCGGCCGAGCCGCCGGCATTGCCTGCAGGTCTCGGGGGTGTTGCCAATCCGGACGAAGACAGCCGGGAGCAGCCCCCGGTCCCTGCGGGGCTCGAGGGTCTGGCCTCGCAGCAGGATGCAGCCGGGGAGCCCGATCTGCCGGCGCCGGCAGCCCCGACCATGGAGGCAACTTCAGAGCCACGCTCTTTTCGCGATTCTCTGCCGGACTGGCTCGGACTGACCGGCTTTCTGGAAAGCCGCGCCGGTTTTCGTCTTCAAAATGACCCGCATGAAAAAAATTCCTCAATAGGTGAGGCACGGGTGCAGCTCGAAGCTGATGCCGTAGCCCAGGGTTTTGTAGTTGAGCTCACCACCGACATGTATTATGACTGGGTCACGGGTGATACGGCGCTTGACCTCGAACAGGGCCGGGGCTATCTGGACATCAGGAAAGCCTGCGTGGGCTATTCGCCTTTCAGCTTTATGGACGTGAAGGTGGGCAGACAGATATTGACCTGGGGTACCGGCGACCTGATTTTCATTAACGACCTGTTTCCCAAGGACTGGCAGTCGTTTTTTATCGGCCGCGACGATGAATATTTGAAAGCGCCATCTGATGCGGCCAAGATAAGCTTTTACACGGGTCTGGTGAATGTCGATGTTGTCTACACACCGAACTTTGATGCCGACCGCTACGTAACAGGCCGCCGCCTGTCCTACTGGAACGGCAGCGCCGTGGTGGGCAGAAATGATATTGTCAGGGTGCATCGGCCGGATGATTGGTTCAGCGACGATGAGCTCGCGCTGAGACTATCGAAAAACGTTTCAGGCTATGAGCTGGCCCTGTACGGATACGTCGGATACTGGAAAAGCCCGGCGGGGCAGGACCCGGTGTCGATGAAACGACTGTTTCCGCGGCTTTCAGTGTATGGCGCAAGCCTGCGCGGGCAGGTGGGCAGCGGCATTGGCTATATTGAGCTTGGCTATTACGATTCCCGCGATGACCGCTCCGGCCGTGACCCGTTTATCAATAACAGCCAGATGCGCTATCTTGCAGGTTATGAACAGGACCTGCCCGGGATTGCCAACGACCTGACTTTCGGTATGCAATATTATGTGGAACAGACTCTGCGCTTTAACAGGTACAGGCGGGCGCTGCCTCAGGGCAACAAAGCGGTGAAAGAATACCGCCAGCTTGTTACGCTGCGGATTACAAGGCTGTTTTTCAATCAGAACCTTACCTGTTCGTTGTTTGCTTATATCTCGCCAACCGACAGTGATCTTTATTTCAGGCCCTCCGTCGGATACAAGCTAAATGATCATGTGCTGGTCGAGCTGGGTGGCAACATATTTGCCGGCGCACACCGCTACACGTTTTTCGGGCAATTTCGGGATAATACGAATGGATATGCGGCTGTGCGCTACAGCTTTTAGGTCTGCTGCACGTGTAAAAACAGGCTTTTTTAAAGTTTTCACGGAACCATCAACTATCTCCACGCGGGCGGGTTTTCGGTGAGGTGTGTGCCGCTGCCCTGAGACGGTCAAATACTGTGCGCACACCCGCAATCATTTGATAGGAACTTGCTTTGGAGTGGGGTCAATATAAATCCGGGGCTATTGTGTGTCAAGGGCAATGTGGGCGCAAGATATAGGCAG
>JAFGCP010000233.1 GCA_016932595.1 Deltaproteobacteria bacterium | reverse complement strand
GTTCCTGCGCCAGTTGATCGGCTGGTCACTTCACAAGCAGCACAATGACAGCGAAGCAGCCGTCAACCTGAGCAAGGCCCTTTTTTTTAATGCAACGGCCTGCCGTGAGACCTATCTGCCCGAGGAATCGTTTCGGACAACCCTGCATGCACTGCGGCGGGAAGACGCCAGCCCGGAAATGGCATGGATCAGGCTGCCCGTGGAGCTGTGGAGGGCGAAAATAATCACCGTTCACCCTGAGGATACCTATGCGGCATGCCTTTTCCCGCCACGCGCTTTTTCCCGATGCAGGAACAGTTCAGCCACCGCCCGTTCCACCGATTTTTTTTAACGATCCGGCTGCGTTGTTTGTCGTTATGAGGGATTGCAGGTTTTCCAGCGCATACAGCGGTACGGAAAGAACCGGTTTTTCAAATTGCAAATTCGCCTGCGACACTTTAATACCCCATGGCGCCGCATACTGCTTCAGAAACAGCGGCATGCTGCGCAGCGTGCCGCTTTTGCCCGCCTTTACTTCCAGTGGCAGCACACTGCTGCCGCCAGCAACCAGATAATCGACCTCGGCGCTGCTGGTGCGCGCCTCCCTGACCCAATAGTACAGGCCCGCACGGGCGTAGGGATCGAAATTTCCCACAAGTTCCTGCCCCACAAACTGCTCGGCCACGGCTTTCGAATGCACGGAAAGAATATCGGCTGAGGCAAGCATGTCGCCCCGCAGGCCGCACAGGTTCTGCATGAGACCGACATCGAGAAACACCACCTTGAAATTTCTGTCGCTTGCCCCTGCTTCAAGCATCTGTCTTGACGAACCGCCGGCACAGGGCTATATCCATAGTAAGGGGATTGCCCTGCAGGGTCTCATCATGTCTCGAACTTCTAAAAATCGCAGCCGTCACTATTTGCCAGGAGCGACCATGCACAAGCTTTACCTGAGACTGCTGATGCTGCTGCTCCTGCTGAGTTTCCAGGTTGCGGGTATCGTAGGCCCTGCCGCCCAGGCAATGGATCTGGACTATCTTCGTTATCTTGATCCCGACCTGGTCACCGAGGGGGATCTCTATGACCGGGCTATCCTGCTTGAGGACAATTACCAGGCCCATCACTGCGTCAATGGCATTATCTGGCAGGGCCGCTATGCTGATGCGGCGGATGACGCACCCACACAGTACGGCACCGGCGGGGACAGCGCCATTTTTACAGGGTTTTATCTGGCGGGTGCGGTCTACCGCTTTGTGACGACAAAAGCGACGCAGGATCTTGACGCGGTGCTGGAAGCTGCGCGGGGCCTGCATATACTAACCCATATCAGCGGCACGCCGGGCGTTATTGCCCGATGCGCATTTCCCGCTGCAGAGCCTGAGCTGTGGCGTTATCCTGCGTCCTGGCAGGACCGCATCGACCGCGGCTTTATCTATGAAAGCCCTGCCGGCATTCCGGATATCGGCAACCCGTCGATGAGCTACCCCGCCATGATCTACTATACCCGGGCTACGAGGGACCAGCTGACCGGTATCCTCTACGGCATTGGCATTGGACTGGCAGAGCTGGATCCTGCCCACTACAGCGGAGAGACCGCAGCTGCCGTGCAGGAGGTCAGGGACATGCTCCAGGCCGTGATCCGCAGCCTTTGGCGGCGGCTCACGGCAACCGGGTTCATGATAATAGACCATACGGGCAGAACAGGCACATCAGCCTTTCTGGTCACGGGGCTTCTGAAGGTGCAGCTGCTGGCAGTTTACCGGGCCGCGCTGGAGCAGCGTGAGGGAACAGGCGCGGCTGCCTGCAAGCGCATTGACCGCATGTACCGCTGCGCATTTATCCGGACCTTCAGCCTGAATGATGGGGATATTTCCGCCCTGTTTAACCGCCGGAGCCTGCTTGACGGCTATTTTTCCTATAATCTCAGATTTGCCCGCAGCTTTACCGTGCACCTGCTTGAGCATGACCCCCGTCGCAAGGCCACGGTGGCTGACTATATGGAAAAGCATCTCTGGCGCTATGTGCAGAACCACCGAAATACCCATTTCAGCTTTTTGTATGCCGCGGCAACGGGGGATGCGTCCCGGATGGATGAAGCGCTTCGAAGCCTGCGGGAGCTGTCACTGAAGCCGCTGCGCGACTGGAGCTCGCCCCTGCATGGCATAGACTTTTATCCGCCGCGCTTCGTGCTCCTTTATGGGGATGTGAGCGACTATGTCGTGCCGGTACATCTGCGCAAACCCACAGAGTATTTTATCTGGCAGAAATCGCCGTTTGACACCGGAACAGGGGAGCTGGATACCGAGGGCCTGCACGCGGCCACCGGACTTGATTTTATTTTACCGTACTGGATGGGGCGATATTACGGTTTTATCGGTGCGCCCGGGTAAATCCCCGTCATGCCGGTTTTCACCGGCATAATGGCAGCCATGACTCGTTCAGTCCTATGGCGCCCCTTTCTCCTGCAGCCCCTTTTCTTCACCAGCTCACTGCTGCGTGCGGATAACGCCTCTTTCCTGCCCCTCTGCAAAAAGGCAAGCTGCCGGATTGTCTTATCAGGTAAGCGCCCGACATTCCTCGAGCCATAAGCCCGGCAATGATGCGCCTTCACTGGCAGGAGCGGCTGCAGCCGCGATTAACATCGCACAACCGGCTTGCGGGGATTCAACAGAGCCGTTGCCGTTTTTTATTGGGGAATGCATCTGTTTTTGCGCCTTATTTCGCCAGAGGCTCTATCGGGCCAGATAAGCGTCCCTGATTTCTTCCCTTTTCATGGTTCGGCGCAAAAAAGCCTGGCAGGGTAAGATGCGCCACCGCTGAAGCGATATTGCCTTAAAATAAAAAATAGACTATAAAGAAACAGAGATTAACCAGAAGCGGAGTATCATGAGCGCGCACGCCTTACACCTGTCACCCGAACAGATCCTTGCAAAACTGCGGGATCTTCAGTCCCAGGCGCAACAAAAATACAAGGCCGAAATAAAAGGCATATTCGGGTCGGTTGTCCGCGGCGAGACCCGCACTGGCAGCGACCTCGACGTGCTTGTTGAATTTCAGGCCACGGCCAATCTCCTTGATTTTGTGGGCCTGGCAAACTTCATCGAGGATACCTTGCACTGCCCTGTCGACATCGTTCCTGCGGGCTCATTGCGCGAGGAAATAAAACCCGCCGTTCTCGAAGAAGCGCTTTATTTATGAGAGACTACTCGCTGTATCTGAGCGATATTATCGAGGCGATGACCCGCATAGAAGAATTTGTCGGGACCATGTCGTATGACGATTTTATTGAGGATGATAAAACCAGCAGCGCGGTTATTAGAAAATTCGAGATTATCGGCGAGGCTGCCAAGCAAATACCTGATGCAATTCGCAAAAAAAATCCGGACATACCCTGGCGTGAAATGGCCGGCATGCGCGACAGGCTGATTCATTTTTATTTCGGCGTGAACCACAAACTCGTCTGGCAGACAATCAAAGATATACTTCCCTTACAAAAAACCCTGCTTGCAGCACTTATGCAAAAAATTTGAACCGATGCATTTCGTGCGCCCTGCCCTCCTCGCCCGGTTCATAGTGCATCGCAGCCCCGGCTGCAGGGCGCCAGCCCGAACAGCGCCTTTCCCTGTTAGTCGTTGGTCGTGACACGTAAAACGTACATCGAATAATGCAGTGCGCGCAGCGGGCACGGAGAATCTGTAACCGGGCGTGTTGTAACCCCGCCCCTACTCGTCACTTGTCACGCGTTACTTGTCACTCGTCACTCGTAACGATTTACTGCTTTTGACCCTGAACCCTATGTTCGTCCCCCGCCCCACGCACCTCGTGCCTCATCCACAAACTAAGCATTTTATATGTTTATCGCAAATATACATTGATTAAATCGCTTAATACTGCTTTAATACTCAAACCACTTAAACATACCGGGGGCACGCAAGCGTATGTTTACCCATCACCGTCGCAGCAGCCATACAGTGCGCGCGCCGCGCGCCAGCCAGAAATATAGGAGAAATATAGGGGACGTCCATGAAAGTATTAATAACTTTTATTTAAGCAACTTGCAATTCAATTCTTTGGCTATTTCTTCACCTCGGCGACTGGCATGCACTACTGCCGATTGTGTCAGCCCGTATCGTTTCGCCAAGGCTACCCCAGGTATATTCAATTCTCGAACCGCCCAGTATATTGCAAGGCTCCGTGCCGCTGTTCTGTGCCTTTCCCTGCCGCTCTTGCGTATCTCTGCGACAGGCAATCCCAGCTCCTCGGCTGCACGTTGCTCCACTTTATCAATATCATACCCTTGGCGCCTGAATTCGTATGCCCGGCTGAATTTCTCTCCCGCACTGGCAAGCACCTGCTCCACAAACTCACCTTCCCCCAGTATCCGCACATCGCCTTTCACACGGTCCTGACCTTTTAACCGCAGCTTCTTTACCGCTTCCCAGCCCCCCATGCTCCGGATCAGGCCCCCGCCCACCAGTTCCGGCTTCCTGCCCTGCTCAACGCCCTCGGCTACATACTGCTCGTACTGCTCCCGTGCCCGCTGCACTCTTTTGCCAAACAGCTCCAGCACATAGCCGGCCTGTTGCCAGTCGTAGTTCTTTTCGCCCAGCAGGGCGCTGTGCCCGCTGTACGCATAGCTTCTCAGCTTTTGAAGGCTCTTGACCATCCCGGCTCGAAACGGATTTAAATGGATGTAGCGAACCAGTTCTTTTAAATAGATGTCTTCCTGGCAAATTATGGACTTGTAGCGGTTTTGAAACAGCTGCCCGTGCCGGCCGTGTTCCCGGTTGAAATAGCCGGCATATCCGGTCAGTAGTCTCCTCATGAGCGTTGCCAGGCTCTCGTCGCCCGTGCGCAGCAATAAATGCACATTATTGTCCATCAGCGCCCAGGCATAACAACTCGTTCGAGTTGCTGACAGCAACTGCCCCAGCCGCTGGACAAACCAATCTTTGTCCGCTGCGCTGCGAAATATCTTCCTGCGCTCTATTCCCCGGAATATAACGTGATTCAATACTCCGGCTGCGTCTAATCGGGCTACTCGTGGCATAGTGGGTTCTTTTTAGCAGGCTCCTACATTCTTGTCAATTAATTAATTCATGGACGTCCCCTATTTATTTCCCGTTCCATAAATTGAACGACATTTCCAAGATTATCGCCATGGATATTCAAATGTTTCTGTGGCCCAGCAAGCGGTAGGCTACGTGCGGCATCGGGAGTAAAATAACTAAGATACCATCCCTCAATAAAACGGCGAAAGGCCGATATTCGGGGGTGCTGCTTTAGTGATCCAAGAGTAGCGATACCAAGTTTACGTTTATCTTCGAGCTCTACTACTTCGGTTTCTTTGCTTTCTTCAACAGCTTTTAATATGAGATTTTCTATAAGCTCAGATAAATCTCCTTGCTCTTCATTCTCATCAATTTGGCGTCCTTCCTGTTCGCCTTTCCATGCAACTCCTTTTCCATCATTCAACACCAAAAAAGAAAATGGCCAGCCATAACTTTGCCCTTTTCGGCGCTGACGGAGTCTCTCTTTCTGTACATACGGCCTACCTGTGTTATCAATGCCAACTGCCATTTCATATGTTATGGGCCTTGCATTGCCATCTTCCTTGTAATAAACCTCAAATTCGATTAAACCAATTTGCCCTTGAGACATTATACGTTGAAAGCCACCACGACCACGGAGGTCGCAGGCTTCTTCAACACCTACTCTGAGGCAATCGGCTAAAAAACCGAAAGCGTCAAACAGGGAACTCTTTCCGACTCCGTTTTTACCAATGACGGCAGTCATTGGTGTTAATGGCTCAGCATTTTGCAAATTCCATAGCTTTCCAAGAGTGACATCACGTAACCCTCGAAAATTTTTTATTCGGATTCCCTCTATACGGGCCATCTGAACCTCCAATCTGAAATAATGAAATACCACACCTGTCCAAAATAGGTTTTTAATTTGGACAGCATTTTGCAAATTGAATGAGAATTTTCACGCATTATACAGCTCTAGAG
>JAFGCP010000232.1 GCA_016932595.1 Deltaproteobacteria bacterium | reverse complement strand
CCTGCGGCTATCCACCGCCTGCTGGAGGTGGACCTCACCGATGCCCTGGGCACCAACGGCGGGGACGCGTGCGGCGGCAAAATGCGGATATTCGTCGAGCCGTATTTCTGCGATTCTGGATGGCAGCGCGCGGTTCGCCCCCACCCGCTCACCCGCAGAATCTACAAATAACAGCAAAAAAAACAGCCGAAACCCCTGATGCACAGTTCGCAACGGCAGGGGCGCATGGCAATGCGCCCTGGCACTTGCAGTTCGGGAGCGCAGGGGCGGAGTCAATCCCGCCGCTTTCTCCAGAAAACGACCCCCCGTTTATGCTTTCAAGGACGTTTATATTTCTTACCGGACGCCCCCTGTCTTCATGCTTTTTCAGCCCGGGGGTTGTTGGCTGCTACACCGCGACAGAGCTCACGATATGCCTGCTCACCGGCAAGGAATTTCGTCACCATGACGCCCATGCCGCCCTTTTGTAAATGGCTGAGCGTTCCGGGTACGCGTTTGCCCCACATCACCTTGACTTCGCAGATGACGGAAGTGGCGTCGGGCAGCTCGATCTCAACCAGCAGCGCGGTGCCCGGCATCATGACATTGGTCGTCCTGATGAAGATGCCGGTATCAGAAAAGTTTTCCGTGAACGCCAGGCTCGTGGCGTCGCGCACGCCGTAGCGCAGCTTGAGCCGCTTGCGCATACGCGTGGTCTTTCTTTTTTCGGCCATGAGCACCCCCTTCAATAGAAAACGTTACTCCTTTACATCGGGTTATATTTCAAAAATAATAAGACCTGGATTGCACGGGGGTCCTTTCTTGGGGCTACCCCTTCTTTGGACGAGCAAAAAAGGGGTAGAAAGTGTACCCGCGTAATCGTTCAGGGCATTCTTTTATGTAAAACTATTCTGGCACAAAAACCCGGAAGGGCCTATTTCTTCATCAACGCCCAGAGCCCGCCGTCATGGACAAGATCTGCCCGGATGCCGTTGCGGTCAAGCATGGCACGGAACTCTTCCGGCGACACCACCTTTTTGCCCAGCTCGTAGTTGAGGCGGCGCGATTCATCGGCGATGGGGTCAATCACGGCCCGGGGCGTGTGGGAACCAAATCCGCCGCCGGCAAAGCAGACGCCGCCGGGCGCGAGCACGCGATGCATTTCCGCAAGCAGCCCGGCTTTTTCATCCAGAAAAAAAAACACGCCGCGGCAGACCACCAGGTCAAACGCGGCATCAGGCAGGGCCAGGGGCACCAGCGGTGTCGGCCGTATGTCGATGCGGGAGCCCGCAGCAGCATCAATCGGCCAGTCGGCAAAAAACGTTTCGGCGAGTTCGGAAATCTCCTGTGCCACCGCAAGCCTGCTGTGCGGGAAAAGCCGCAAAAGCTCTAGCCCCGTGCCCCCGGAAAAGCAGCCCACCTCGAGAATCCTGCGGGGCGGCTGCGGGCACAGGTCGGCGGCCTGCCGGGCAAGCCCGGGATACACCTCCAGCCAGAGGCGGTTGATGGCGCGGATAACAGCCGTATCCATGGGGCGTCCCGCGGGGCTCAGCCGACCTTCATCGCTTCGTCGCAGTTGAGGGTCTTTTTCGGCCGTCCATCTTCATCAAAATGCTCATAGGTAAGCATGCGGCCCTCTTTAAAATCAGCCTTGATTTCTATCCGGCCGTTGGGGTGATAGGTAATGCCGGCGCCTTCGCGCAGATTGTTGACGAATGTGGCCTCCTCCCGGACGTCGCCCTCTTCGTAATACACTTTATACGGGCCCTCGAGCTTACCCTGCTTGTACACGGCCTCGGTCTGCTTGACGCCGTCCTCATAGTAGGCGGTGAAGCTGCCTTCCCGGACATTGGCCGCGTAGAAAAATTCAGCCTTCAGATTGCCGTTTTCATGAAAGTGGCGAACGGGGCCGTCCAGCAGATTGTCCCTGTAGGTCATCTCGGCGGCAATGGTGCCGTTGGGGTAAAAGGTTTTCGTCACGCCGCTCTGCTTGCCGTCATAGGTATAGCTGAGTTCGGCGCGCACGGTGCCGTCGGGATAGTGCTCGCGGCGGATGGCATATTTGGGTTCTTCCATGGTGCTTCTCCTGAAAAAATCGCAACGGACTACAGGATACCACGAAACAGGCGCAGGCGCAATAAGGCCCGTGAAAAGTACAAAGACGCGGTCGCCTGCATCGCCGCGGACGTACCCAGCATCTTTGACGGGCATTGGCTTTGGGCCGGTCAGACCGCACAATGAAGGTTCTTGTGTGAGTCGACCCTAAACCGAGCGATTTTTTCAGCCCTTCTTTGCTGCACCCTGCGCGGGCACTGGCTTAGATAATATGAAACGGGCTGGTCTGAGGGTATAATAAGTTATACCCATAACTCATTAACCCCTTAAAGGAAGACCAGCCCATGGAAAAGATAGCATATATTGGAGTTGACTACCATGTTGAAGCCTTATGCATTGCCGTTATGATCGAGGGCATAAAAGATTTTCATGAAACAATCCATCTGAAAAATGATGATGCAATGATCAAAAAATATTTGCAAAAACTATCCAAGCTCTATGATCTAAAAATTTGCTATGAAGCCTCTGGCAGCGGTTATGTGTTTCAAAGAAAACTGAAGTCGTGGGGATACCACTGCGACGTCATAGCTCCATCACTTATCCCGAAAAAAGCAGGGGATCATCGAAAGAACGACTTCCGTGATGCGCGAATTCTTGCACAGCACTATGCTGCAGGTCTATTAACCGTTGTGCACCCTCCGACTCAAGAAGAAGAATCAGTTCGGCAACTGATACGCTGCCGTATCGCATTAAAACAAAACGCAAAGCAGATAAAGCAGCAAATTAATGGTTTTCTGTTAAGCCAGGGCCAGTACTGGGGTAAAAAGAAATGGACCGGCACACATCACAGCTGGCTTTCGAAGCTGCAACTTTTAAACGCTCATGTCCAGCAGGTTCTGGATACGCATATGCAGCATCTTGAGTATCTTGAAACCTGTGTCGAACGCATTGATACGGATATAGAAACCATTGCACAGTCTGAAGTCTATGCACCAAGCGTTAAAAAGTTGCGCGCCTTTCGTGGCATCGGAACCTTAAGCGCCATGCTGCTGATTGCGGAAATAACAGACTTCCGGCGGTTTGCATCTCCCGGAGCATTGATGGCGTTTCTTGATCTTGTGCCATCGGAACACAGTTCTGGAACAGTACGCAAGGCCGGCTCCATAACAAAAACGGGCAACAGCAGATGCCGCCTCCAGCTTATAGAGTCGGCCCAGCATTTTGCTAAAAAACCCAAAATCAACCCAGATGTGAAGCGCAATTTGCAACAGATTGACGCCGACAGCGCTGGCATTGCCGTGAAGTGCATGAACCGTCTGCACAAGCGCTACTGGCCATTGTTCAATAAAGGCAAAAGCCGACAGGTAGCCATTACCGCAAGTACCAGGTAATTTGTCGGCTTTATCTGGGCCATGATGACACCAGCAGAACCACAGATTATTACACAGATATAAAACACAAGTAGCCATTATTAACTTGTCTCTACAACAAAACAATATGTGGATATGAAAAACATCATGAGAAAGAACCGCTGAAATCAAAAGCACATGGGTAAGCGCTCCATAAACCACAGGTGTGAAAAACAGCAACGTCCGGCGGATTGGCACCTGCCGGACGTTGCTGTTTTAACCTGCGCT
>JAFGCP010000231.1 GCA_016932595.1 Deltaproteobacteria bacterium | reverse complement strand
GTAGGGTGCGCCGTGCGCACCGATAATTAAATAAAAATCAAATTTAAAACCCCATCGCCTATCAGGTTTTTCACACTGCGGGCATAGCAACACAATAGGCTGCCGTCATCGGTGCGCACGGCGCACCCTACAAACTAATGCCTAATGTTGCAGCACGGACGAGCGGCTCAGCCGCAAGTCCAGCGAAACGAAAAAAGGGCAACTGTACCCTTTTCTGCCGAAAGACCTTGACAAAAAACTTAAAAATGCTAAATATGGACATGAATCCATATTCAATATTTTTCTATTATGACTTCAAAAAGCGCTATAAAAAAACAGCTTATACTGAATTCAGCAATAAAAGTTTTTGCGGATAAGGGGTATCAATATGCAACGATTGATGACATAGCAAAAGATGCCGGAATAGCAAAAGGGTCTGTGCATGCTTATTTTGAAAATAAATTGGATTTGCTTCTTTCGAGCATTCTCCTGTTTTGGCAAATCATTAATGATGCTAACGCACAAAAGATAAAAAGCAACGAAAACCCCGTTGTTGCGTTAAAAGCAATTTTTACGACCTTTCAAGATATTTTGCTGCACGATAAACAATCATTGTACTGGGGCAAAATACTTCAAGAGGGCTTACCAAAAATTCATATGATCAAAAGCAAAATCCTTCAGCAGAAAAAAACTGATATAGACCGTGAAAGAAAAAAACTTATACAAACTATAGACGACGTAATTACATGGGGCCAGCAACAGGGTTTAATCAAAAGCTCTATTAATCCTCACGTGCTGCGACAAATTCTAGGAGGTTCAAGCCAGTTGCTTGTTTATGGATTATTTATGCAATTCAGCCAGGGAGAAGGAATTGGTTATGAACAGCAGAATGTCAGAGATGCGATGGATTTGCTGATAGATGCTTTTGCAGTCTGAAAATATTTGCCTGGGGTTGCTAAAAAAGCTTTGAATAAACCGTAAAACATTCAGTACATTATTTTGCACCTGCTCTGTTTGGGCGATCGTCAACATGCTGCACCGTGATGCACGGCAGGTCAGAAGTGCAACATGCACTATGTTTTAATAACCCTTAAAACAGGAGAAAGTATCATGAAGCAAGTCTTAAGAAGTGACTGTCAAAGGCATAGAGTCATTTTGTTAGCTTTACTGGTCACCGTATTGCTTTTTTTTGAATCAGCCTCAGCGCAGACTATTGATTTTATCGGCAGCGCCAAAAACACCCTCAGCACATTCATGGAAACCCCTGTTGCCTTTGATGAAACGCTGCATCATTATGAAACAGAGGGCGGTTCAATCGATCTTGAAGTCTATACAAGTGATAATATAGAAAAAATCGTCTTTTCTTCAATTAAAATAGAATCGACCGGCGTCACTGAAGAGTCTGTTTTTATATTCCCGAAAGAAGGTTATGAGTTCCCCGTATTTTGGGCAAATGTAACACGTTTTTCGTTCATAAATATTTTGATATTTGATTTTCTTCCGCTGCAGGACCTGGTCATGAATCCGGAATATGGCCAGACATACATGGAGCCTCTCAAGGCCACCAAGGCAGCAGTTATGGATGATATTCTTAAAAGAACAGTGCGCGATAAGGCCGTTGAATTTTCATCACTGGCTATGTATGCATATTCGCCGTACAAAATGATTGCGCGGGTGTCTAAACGTGGGGCTCTCAAAATAGCCGATATTGTTGACGCCTATGGCAAGACCTATATTGATTTGTCCAAACAGGCGCCCAAACTCGAAGAGGGTCAGGCGCGCACCTATGCAACTCAAAGATTGGCAGCTCTGCGTAAACTGATGCGGGAAAACGATCCTGGCTACAAATATATGCTTGAGGTTTTTGGCGAGGAAACAACAGATAAAATTATGGATGTAATTTTTTAATCACTGCGCCAACGGAATTTGGGGCTTGAAAGTATCGTTTTAAAGCCCAAAAATAAGGACTAGTAATTGGTTACATAAAAAAAATAAGCAGAAAAAATCAGCTGTAGATTTATACATGCTTTATTGTTATCGCTTCTTATTGTTTGAGTTATCCATAGCCGCTGCCTGCAGTTCATAAAAGGCACTGCAGGCGCGGTTGTGGGGACCTCAACTGAGCAATAGCACCCACAGATTTCTTGGTATATCCTTTAATGTAATTTTCAGCTGAACTCCTCCGCCACGTAGCCGGTTCAAAAATGATAAGAATTTTTGTGTTTTGAAGTTATGAAAAATCCTGCTATTGGGCCTTCACATTTGATGTTGGCCCCCTCACCCCAACCCTCTCCCACCAGGGGAGAGAAAGCCAACAATTTTCCCCTCCCTTGATGGGAGGGGATTAAAGGAAGGGTGATCGCAACTGATACTTTCAAATGTGATGATCCACTAGGGAACCAATGCAGGACTACCTTTTATTAGTGATTACATAACCATAAACAGTTATAATTAATACTATGGACAACAACATGAAAAAACTTTGCGGCTGGGTTGGAAAGATACTGAAGGTTGATCTGACGCATGAGCAGATCGAAATACTTGACACCATGGCCTATGCCGACAAATTTCTGGGGGGCCTGGGCATTGGGCACAAGCTCTACTGGGACCACGCTGCCTGGGGCGCTGATGCTTTTGACGAGCAGCAACCCCTTATCTTCATGACCGGCCCGCTTGCGGCTACGCCTGCCCCCAGCGCGCCGCGGCTGTCCATCTGCGGCAAGTCGCCCTGCATCTACCCGGAAACATTCGTGAGCGCAAGCCTTGGCGGGTTTTTCGCCCCTGAGCTGAAGAAAGCAGGTTTTGACGGCATCATCGTTGTCGGCCGTGCAGACGGGGCAGTGCATATCCATATCGAGGACGATAATGTCGAGATACGGGAGGCGTCGCAGCTCTGGGGCCTGGGGAATCTTACAACCCACGAACTTTTAAAAAATCAGTACGGCAAAAATGTACGCATTCTTTCCATCGGCCCGGGCGGGGAAAACCGCACGCGCTACGGCATTATCTATACGGATGTTGCAGGTGCGGCATCCATGGGATTCGGCTCGGTTATGGGCGCGAAAAATCTCAAGGCCATCACGGTGAAAGGCACGGGCTCCGTGGCTGTTTCCAACCCTGAAGCGGTCAAGCAGCTACGCAGGCGTTTTTCCGAGATGACCGGTACGGGTTTTTACAACCTGTTCGGCAACCCCATCATACTGCCGGGCATGACGGTGGTGAAAAAGGCTCATTGCCACGGCTGCCCGCAGGGCTGCTGGCGCACAGTGCAGCAGAGCGCCTCGGGAGCGCAGGACATTCGCAAGTGCCAGACCAATCTTTTTTATTCCCTGTGGGACCGGAAGCTGCACGGCCAGATTACCGAGGCGAGCTTTCAAGCCGCCACGCTTGCAAACGATTACGGCCTGTGCGTGCTTGATCTGGTGCAGCTCATGTTCTGGCTCGACAAATGTAATGAAGCAGGCGTTTTAACAGAAAAAGAAACGGGGCTGCCCATGGCGCAGATGGGAAGCGCGGAGTTTTTAGAGGACCTGCTGAAAAAAATCTGCTCCCGCCGTGGATTCGGCAGCGTGCTTGCAGAAGGCGCAATCCGCGCATCGGAAAATGTAGGAGGGCAAGCACGCGAGATCACCCGCAACATGTTCACGCAGACAGGCCGGGCAATTGCCTACGGGCCCAAGGTGTTTGTGCTCTCAGCGCTCATCTATGCCCTTGAGCCGCGGCCCTTCATTACCGAGCTGCATGAGGTGTGCGAGCCCCTCACCAAATGGGGCCGGTGGCACACGAAAACCGATGAGCAGTCCTATATGTCAACCGATGTCATCCGCCGGATCGGCAAAGCATTCTGGGGCGGGGAAAAGGCGGTTGATTTTTCAACCTATGAAGGCAAAGCCCTCGCCTCAGCCCTCATTCAGAACCGGCAGTATATAAAAGAGTCGCTTATCCTGTGCGATTTTGCCTGGCCGGTGTATGATGATGCTTCCACCGAAGACCATGTGGGCGACCCCGGGCTTGAGGGCAGGCTCCTGTCAGCGGTGACCGGACGGGAAATTGACGAGGCAGGGCTGAACCGGTTTGCCGAGCGCATCATTGCACTGAACCGGGCAATACTTTTGCGTGAGGGCCGCCGGGGCAGGCAGGACGATATTTTGCCTGAATTCTTTTTTATCGAGCGTGACGAATTCATAGCCGATGTGTTTGGCATGCACAACCCCCAGCTGCTGCTGCCGGGCTCGGGCGACGAGGTCATTTCCCGGCGCGGCAAGGCCGTTGACCGGCAGGGGTTTGAAAAGCTGCTGGATGACTATTATGGCCTGCGGGGCTGGGATGAAAAGACCGGCTATATTAAAAAAGAAACGCTTGTAAACCTTGATCTGGCCGACTGCGTGGAGCCCCTGGGAAACAAGGCGGTATAAATACTATAATCAGCCCCCTTTGCTCAAAAACGGTACTATTCCGGTTTACGGACAGTGTCGCTCCGGCGATTTAAGACTTTATTTTATTCAAGGAGTATGGTACATACGTATGTCATTTTTTGAGAATACCGGCCTGCTGGAAAAGGCCTATATCACCCGCGACGGATTTTTCATGCGGGAGGCCATCGATCAGGCCCTGAAAGCCCGCGATGCCGGCGAGGTGCCGGTAGGTGCGGTGCTGGTGCAGGCAGGCAAAATAGTCGGCCGCGGCAGCAACTGCCCCATAGGCAGCCATGACCCCACAGCCCATGCCGAGATCATGGCTTTGCGGGCAGGCGGGCAGGAGCTGGGCAATTACCGGCTTGTGGACACGGACCTGTATGTGACCCTCGAGCCCTGCATCATGTGCATGGGCGCCATTATTCACGCAAGGGTGCGCCGCCTTGTCTACGGCGCCCCGGACCTGCGGGTGGGGGCAGCCGGCACGGTGTTTGACTTTACCGGTGACGACAGATTGAATCACCGCGTTGAGGTGAAGGCGGGCATTCTTGAGGATGCATGCCGCAAACTCATGCAGGACTTTTTTAAAGACAGACGCTAATGCGCAACGGAGAGATGGCCGAGCTGGCTGAAGGTGCACGACTGGAAATCGTGTGTGCGTCAAAAGCGCACCGAGGGTTCGAATCCCTCTCTCTCCGCCACGTTTTTAAAGGCTCTTTTTGAAGAAAAAGATGGCCGGATCCCAAACAACTGATGACTTGCGAACCCCGCCAGGTCCGGAAGGAAGCAACGGTAGCAATGAGTTTGTGTGTTTGGTGTATCCGGCCTTTTTTGTTTGACAGTGTTCCCTGCTGTGCCTCAGAATAGAAGCGGTTTATTGCAGATTGGGTTAAGCCCGGAAGAAACCGTTGGGTTTCGTACCCCCACCCAACCGCGGGAACTGTCATTGCGAACGAAGTAGGGGCTCAAAATTTTGAGCCCCTACGGAAAAAAAGATTGCCGCGTCGCGGAGTTTATCCTGAGCTGTGCCGAAGGGCTCCCCACAATGACGCCGAAACTTTTTACGATTTCATCCCTGGGTACATAGACCGACCAAGCACACAGTGCCGGAAGCGAGGTGCTACAATCATGGCCTACAGAGTTCTAGCCCGCAAGTGCAGGCCGCAGACCTTTGACGAGGTTATCGGCCAGAAGCATGTGACCCGCACGCTCCGAAACGCCATCAAGGAGCAGCGCGTCGCTCATGCCTTCCTTTTTTCCGGGGAGCGGGGCGTGGGCAAGACCTCCATTGCGCGCATTCTTGCCAAATGCCTCAACTGCCACAGCGGCCCCACGGCTGTGCCCTGCGGCGTCTGCCCCTCCTGCCTTGAAATCACGGGCGGCAACTGCATCGACGTGCATGAGATCGATGGCGCTTCAAATAACGGCGTCGACGATATCCGTCTGCTGCGGGAAAATGTCAAGTACATGCCCTCACGCGACCGCAATAAAATCTACATCATCGACGAAGTGCATATGCTGTCGACATCGGCCTTTAATGCGCTGTTGAAAACGCTTGAAGAGCCTCCGCCGCATGTCGTTTTTATTTTCGCCACCACCGAGCCCCACAAAATACCCGATACGATTCTTTCGCGCTGCCTGCGCTTTGATTTCAAGCGCATACCATCAGGAGACATTGTCGAGCACCTCGGTTCCATCGCGCAGGGTGAACATGTTGCCATCAGCCGCCATGGTCTCATGCTTATCGCCCGCGAGGCAGACGGCAGCATGCGCGACGCGCAGACCATACTGGAGCGCGCCATCGCCTACTGCGGCATGGAGATTGGGGACGCAGACCTGCAGGACATGCTGGGCCATATCGACCGGCAGATCATCTGCCGCGTGCTGAAGGCCGTCATCGCCGAAGATGCCAAAGCCTGCATCGACGCCCTTGACGAGGTGTATCAGCTGGGCATCGATCTCAAGCAGTTTTATTTCAGCCTGCTTGAAACGCTGCGCGACATCATGATACTCAAGTCCGTTAAGGAACCGGCACGCCTTGTGGACGCCTCCGATGATGATATGGCGCAGCTGCAGGAGCTTGAAGCGGGCGTTACCCGCCAGGAGCTGCTGCGCATGTTCAGGCTCTGCTTTTCCTCGGAGAACGATATTGTCCGGTCCGCCCTTCCGCGCATAGCCCTGGAGGTGTGCCTGCTGGAAATGATGGAGCTGAAGCGGGCCCTGCCCCTTGAGGAAATCATGGCGCAGCTTGATGCGCTGCAGAGCTCCGGTGGCTTCGGGCCTCAGCGCCAGGCTTTTGCCCCTCCTGCGCCCCAGCGCAGCGCCCCGGCCCCCGGCCGGCCTTCGGCGCAGCCGCAGGGAGGAACTCCCTCAGCAGGCCATGCCGGCATTCCTTCAATTCCGTCGCCGGCGGCTTCCGGCACCGGGTCCGAAGCTTTTTGTGCATTTATTAAGAATAAGAGCCCTGCCATGGGATCCTGCATAGCTCATGGCAGCGTGGAAGTCGGCGCCGACGGCAGTATACAGGTGCTTTTTCCAGCCGGCTCTTTTCATATGGACCAGCTCAGGGACGGGGAGAGCGAGGCGCGGCTCAAAGAGCTGGCAGCTGAATTTTTCGGCAAATCCGTACCGGTGACCATAGCCGCCGGCGGCGAAAAAAAAAAGACCGCTGAACATGCCGAAAAAGAACGGCGCCAGGTGACCCGCGAACAGGTGCTCCATAATCCTGTTATACGCAAAATCGTAGACACATTCAACGGCTCCATTGTGGACATACGTCCGCTGGCCGAAGGAGGCATAGATGAACTTAGGCAGCATTATGAAGCAGGCCCAGCAGATCCAGGAGCAGATGGCGAAGCTGAACAGTGAGCTTGAAGACCGGATCATCGAGACCAGCGTCGGCGGGGGCATGGTGACGGTCAGGGCAAACGGCAGGCAGGATATACTGTCGATAAAAATAGCGCCCGAGGTGGTAGATCCTGGGGATGTGGCCATGCTCGAGGACCTGGTGACGTCCGCCGTCAATGAGGCCCTGCGGCAGGCAAAAGAGATGATGCAGCAGGAGCTCGGGAAGTTGACCGGCGGGCTGCGCATACCCGGGCTCAACCTGTAGGCCATGACAGCGCAAAACCCCATACAAAGCCTGGTTGCAAGCCTTGCCCGGCTGCCGGGCATCGGCGAAAAAACGGCAACGCGGCTGGCTCTTTTTCTGGTCAACTGCCCCGAGGACCACGCCCGCGAACTTGCCCGAAGCATTATTAATGCGCGAGAAAAAATCTGCTTCTGCTCGCAGTGCTTCAACTATACCGAGCAGGAGCTTTGCTCTATTTGCGCCAACCCGGGCCGCGACGGCCATGTCGTTTGTGTGGTAGAGACGCCGGGCGATCTCATGTCCATTGAGCGCACGGCTTCGTTTAAAGGCCGCTACCATGTGCTGCACGGCGTTATATCGCCCCTTGACGGCATTGGGCCGGACCAGCTGCGCATCCGGGAGCTCGTTGACCGCATCCGGGAACAGCAGATACATGAGGTCATCATCGCCACCAACCCGACCATGAACGGCAATGCCACCGCCATGTACATAGCCGACAGGCTCAAGCACAGCGGCGCCACCGTGTACCGCATCGCCCAGGGCGTTCCTTCCGGCAGCGACATCGGCTATGCCGATCAGGTGACGCTCAGATGCGCCCTGGACGGCAGGCGGGAGATGAAATAGCTTCTCCTTGCCTCACATCCGCCCGATGCTTTCAGCGCAGAAACAAAACTGGAGTGGGGGGGGTGATGATCGGAAACAATGCAGACACAAAGCCTAGTGGGCCGTGAAATTTCACAGTATGTAGTGTGTCCGCTTTGTAGGAGCGCATTTATGCGCGATCGTTTCGCGGCTGAAGCCGCTCCTACAGTGGGAACTGCCAAAATGAATTGTCATGGCCTCCTGGCAGGGTGGTGAGCATGTCACTCGGGGCAGGCTGTTCAAAAATGCTCGTATGCAGGGCGCACGCTGTCTCTGACACCTGCTTGCAGGCAATCTTGCGGCATGAGGCGTACTTTTTGTACGCCGCGGTGAAGCACGATGAGGGCAACCTAGCAGATGGGCGTTTTTCAACAGCCTGCCGGGGATAGCCCCAGTCCGCTGGATGGGTGCGAACTGCCGGCCGGAACTGCGCCCCTTTATAAAATCTCAACCCTGTTCCTGCCGTTTTCCTTTGCCCTGTACAGGGCTTTGTCTGTTGCTTTCAATAGATCGCCCATAGTGTTCAGTCTTTCAGTGGCTTGTGCAGCACCGATGCTTATTGAAAAGTGAATCGTTCCTTTATCTGTTTGAAGGCAGGAAGCTTCGATAGCCTGCCGCAGTCTCTCCGCAACACTCACGGCGCCATTCAGGTCTGTCTCAGGCAAAAGTGCGGCAAACTCCTCACCGCCGATCCGGCCGAAAACATCGACCTTTCTCAGGATGTTCTTTCCGATCTCTGCCAAGACAATAAGCGCTTCATCGCCAATATCGTGTCCAAAGGTATCATTGACCGATTTGAAATTATCAACATCCACCATCAGCATTGAAAGGGCCGCGCCATACCGTTTAAACCTGTCAAATTCCTGGCCTGAAAGCTCGAGAAAATGCCTGCGATTATATATCTTGGTAAGCCCGTCCGTGGTGGCAAGCTCCCGCAGCTTTTCCTCCATCTGCTTTCTGTAGGTGATGTCCTTAAAGTTGAGGACCATACCGTAGAACTCGCCGCTGGGATCACGGAAGGCGCTTGCGCTCATGATGCAGGAAATGATCGAGCCGTCCGCCGTCTTTTTTTCAACATCATATCCCGGGCTTGATTCGCCGTTGATAATTTTTGTTAACGGACAGCCGGGTGTATGGCACTCAATGCCGGGAATCAGCTCAAAACATTTTTTGTTCTCCGCCTGTTTTTTTTTAATGCCGAAAAGCTTTGAAAAAGTTTCATTGATCTTGAGGACATGGAACTCACGGTCAATGACACACATCCCGTCAGCAGCTGTATTGAATATCTGGTTGAGTTCAATATAAGTTGTCTCAGCATTAAAGGTCATTCTATTGGCTCGTTCAATGGCAGCTTCCAGTTGCTGATTTGTACTGAGCAGTTCGTCATTGGATACCTTCAATTCTTTCCCATATTTTTGCCGTTCGCGAACTTTTGCTTCAAGCTCCTTGATGCGTTTTTCGAGTTGTTCACATGTCGATTTTTGAGCCATTAAAATCCCCTGAAGGAAATTTAGCATTAAATATTGTTAAAATTTAATTTTATTTAATCATATATAAAATGAGCTTGAGTATGTGTCAAGGTAAAATCAGGCTCAAGGATGCGGGGGTCGCCGTCCTGAAAGCTAAACGTGTGTAAAAAATTTTCAGCGGAGGCGGCTCTAAGAACGTGCACGAAAAGCCAAAGCCCCTTTGTTTAGTCATTCTAAGCGTAGCGAAGAATCCCGTGGTTTTAATGAATTCAGGTATCCTTCACTTCGTTTCAGGATGGTATGCAATGACTTGTCATACACGCTCTACGCAAACCATTCGGAATGTTTTTTCATAAACTCGAGGCTGCACTCCAGATCCCGGGGAGAGTGCGGCTCAAGGGTGATGGTGGGGCTGAGGGCATTTTCAGACAGCGCGCAAAAAAAATCATTCCATGGAAAAGCACCCTGCCCAAGGCCGATATGCTGATCGCTGCTTCCATCATTGTCATGCATATGCAGGTGGCCGATGAAGCCTTTAAGCTGCGTTACCCACTCCCGGACAGTGCCGGCGGTGTTCCCTCCCGAAAAGCTGTGCCAGTGGCCCGTATCAAAACACATGCCGGCATTCCGGCCGGAGAGACCCGCAAAGAGATCAAGAAGCGGCCGTGTGCTTTTCTCATACACATTTTCGAGAAAAAGCGGCGGGTGATCGGGCCAGCTATCCATAAAACAGGCCCAGGTTTCACGGGCGCGTTTCAGCCACTCATCGTAGAAGTCCACATACAGGCCCGTATATCCGGCATGGGCAACAAGGTGCGCCGGCCCGTAAATCTCGGAAATTATTTTCGCAGACTCAAACCGCCTGCGCGTTGCTTCAAGAATGAAATCATCGAGGCTGCCGGGCTGAAGATCAAAAAAAGGGAGATGAACCGCGCAGGGAAGATTCGCGGATGCAAGCCGTTTGGCAATATCGCGGTGCCAGGAAACATCAACCCCTGACATAATGATTGCATCCAGGCCCAGCTCAGGAGCAAAACGACGCTCGATGAACTGATCGATATACCATCTCTCTCTGGCAATATAGCGCAGCGGCAGATTGACAAAAAATGACTGCATGGCAGGTTAGTTCTTTTGGACCTCTTTTAATCGGGCCTTGAGCTTTTCTAGGCACTTATACGGCACATTCAGGCTGCCTTTGCCCGTTCCCAGGCTGATTCCTTTGATGCTCTGGCCGTGAAAATCGCTGCCTCCGGTAATGAGCAGATTATGCTTCTCGGCAAGGTCTTTATATAGACGCACCTGCGTCTCTGAGTGTTCGGAATAGTAGGCCTCGATGCCCATGAGGCCCCAGCCTGCCATGTCGGCAACAATGGCCTCAAGCTCATCAGGGGTTTTATATTTGAGTGTGAAAGGATGCCCGAGCACGGGAATGCCCCCTGCCCTCCGGATAGAGGCTATGGCATCGACAGGTTCAAAGCGGAACTTGTCGGTATAGGCCGGGGCGCCTTTGGCAAGATATTTATCAAAGGCTTCACGGGGCGTTTTTACATAGCCCTTTTTTATCAGCACCTGTGCAAAATGAGGCCTCCCCACCTGTCCTGTTTCTGCCTCCACGGTCACTTCCTCCAGCGTAATATCAAGGCCCAGGGCCTGAAGCTTTTTTATAATGGTGGGATTGCGCTCATTGCGGGCTTTCTGAAGAATGGCGATTTTCTCCAAAAATGCCGGGCAGGCGCAGTCAACATAATAGCCGAGAATATGCAGCGTGCTTTCCGGAAACTCTGCGCTGATCTCAATGCCCGGTACGACCTCCAGGCCTTCACGCTCGCCCGCAGCAAGAGCTTCTTCAAGCCCCTCAACCGTATCGTGGTCGGTAAGCGCAAGGGCTTCAAGGTTTCGCTCTTTTGCATAGCGGACAAGAGCCGTTGGCGACAGAGTCCCGTCGGATGCCGTGGAGTGTGTGTGCAGGTCAATCATAAAAAAAGTTCCATTCGTTAAACTGTTTAAATTAGCCGGCTTTGTTTAATTACATTGGTCTGAATACCAGAATAATTATTGAACTCATCAAACCAATGAAACAAAAAGAACCAATAAAACTAAGAAAACCAATCACCCATTGATGAAGCCCACAAAAGGGCGCACACACAGGTGCGCCCCTACATAAAATTCCTGGATACCGGCTTTCGCCGGTATGACAATTTTGTTGTATTTTCGACTTTTTACGAGAGCATCAACATTGCTTCTTATAAATACCCCAGATTTTCAAGCCGCTTGCGGATTTTCTCCTCTTCATCCTCTGAATAAACCGGCTCATCAGCCGACGGCCCCGGTATGAGGCCGTTCTTTTCAAGCAGTCGGATAATCTCCTGCACGGTTTCCTGCGCAGAGGCGCCGGCGGCACTGCCGGTTATGACGCACACAGTACCGGCGCCTCTTTTTTTCAGCTCGGCGGTCAGCGCTTCAGCAACGTCACTGCGCTGCTGCTGCGGGATGCCACCAAGAATGACGCCTATATCTTTTGAGGCCATACTCTTTTGTCTTTCCGGTTATTGAATCGCTTTTCCCTCCATATCAGCAGGAACCGGCAGACCCAGCAGGTTCAAAACCGTGGGTGCGATATCGGTTATATTCAGGCCCTCTCGCTTCACGGACGGGCAGGCCTGCTGACGATCGCACATGATGAAAATGCCGTCCTGCGCGTGATTGGCGTCATCGGACCCCATATCGTTTTCAAAGGTATGGAGAACGCCCAGGCCTATGCTGCCGATTGAACGCCATGCCAGATTGCCGAAATAGACGATCATATCGGGCGGCACGCCATTGATCTCGGAATAGATATCCTGCGGCCGAAAAACCCTGGTGCCGATAAGCCGGCCGTTTTCATCGCGTGTGGCTTCAAGCTTTTTGATGAGCTCCGCGCGCACGCGCTCGTAATCACCGGGGTCAATGCAGCCCTGCGGCTCGCGGCCCTTCACATTCAGAAACAGGCGCGAATAATAGCCGCCTTCGCCCCAAGCCATGGTTTTTTGCCAGTCGATTTTGACCTTGCCGATGGGCATGGGCTTTTCCGGCTTTTCGGCTATGGTCAGGTAGCCTTCGCGCATGAGCCACTCATTGATACAAAAGCCACCCTTCATGGTGCGCGCGCCGTGATCCGAGACGATGAATACGACGGTGTTCTCATCTACGGCGGTGAGCAGGTCGGCAATTTTGCCGTCGATATATTTATAATACTCAAAAATGGCGTCTTTGAATTTCGAACCCTGCTCATAATGCGGATGCCCGGAATCCATGTACTTCCAGAAACCGTGATGCATGCGGTCAATCCCCATTTCGACCATCATGGCAAAGTCCCAGGGCTTGGTCTGCAGAAAATGCTTGAAAAGACCGAAACGCTTTTCCGTCATTTCATAAATTTGCGCCAGGACCAGCTCTTTATTATCAGAGCGGAAGTCGTCAACGTCGAGCATGTAGTCACCCACGCAGGCTTTGATCTCAGCGGCTAGCTCCCGGGGATGCGTGTACTGACAGGAGGTATCGGGCGTCAGAAAGCAGGTGACCATGAGGCCGTTGACCGGCGTGGGCGGATAGGTCTGCGGCACTCCCACGAGGATAACTTTTTTCCCGGCCCGCGAGAGGATATCCCATACCCGGTCTTCCTTAATGGCCCGCGAGGTGGCAAAGGACATGCCTTGATAGGAATAGTCGGAGCGATTCCGGAAACCGTAGCAGCCCAGCGTGCCGGGGCTTTTCCCCGACATCATGCACGACCAGGCAGGAACGGTGATGGGCGGCACACAGCTTCTCAGCAGGCCATGGGAGCCCTTGTTCATAAGCGATGCAATGGCCGGAAGCTGGTCTGCCCACCTGTCAAATACAAACTGCGGCGTTGCGCAGTCAAGGCCGATAATCAGTACTTTTCTGTCGGTCATAGCATGTTTGACGGCATGAAATAAGTGTGTAGGCAATATTAATATGTAACCCGTTTCCCTTTTTTATTCAACAAAATTCCCCGCCGGGCACTGGCGGGGAACACATAAAAGATGCGGGGGGCATTTTTATTGGGGCCGGTAGTAGAGGATTTTTCTAAATACCGCCTGAACGAAAAGTCATTTTTTTAGGTTGGGTTAAGCCCGAAAGAAACCGCTGCGTTTCGCACCTCAACCCAGCCTGCGAACAACGAATGCTTATTGAAGACGCACCGGCATAAGGGCGAACCCAACACATGCATGGTTCATTGTTTCGTTCAGCAACCAGG
>JAFGCP010000230.1 GCA_016932595.1 Deltaproteobacteria bacterium | reverse complement strand
CCTGATGCTGCTGCCGCAGCTCGTCAAGCTTCTGCGGGCTTGCATCCGTTGAGCCGTCATCGACAAAAATAATTTCATACGAACGATTGATTTCCGCGAGCACATCGACAAGTTCCCTGGTGAGGGGTTCGATATTTCCCTCTTCATTAAAGACCGGAACCACAACGGAAATATAGGGCGCGGCGCTCATCATGTATCCCTTATAGTATTCCCTTAGAAAGGAAAATATAATTTCAAAAGCATTCCTGCGAAAACGCCTAACACGATAAGAATGAAGTACTGCTCACGGTTTTCCTTCCAGAAAAGCGCAGGGCTCCAGGGCAGGCGGGCGGAATGAGGGTACGGGGTCAGCCGGGGAATGAGGCTATGCACCTCTGCGGCATAGCGGGTATACTCTTCTCCGAAAATATCCGTAAGCCAGGTCATTTCCTTTTTGTATTTTCTCGGCATATAGCTCCGGAAAAAGATACCCAGCCCCACCACCAGCAGCAAGGAGCACCAGGGCCCGCCCATGATGCAAAATCCGATGAGCAGGAACAGGCGGCCGAAATAGAGGGGGTCGCGCACATAGGCATAGGGGCCCGAGGTGGCAAGCTCTTTTTTCCGTTTCAAATGCCCGGCTGCCCAGCAACGGGCCGCTTCGCCGATAATGACAAAAACCAGGCCTGAGAGAATAGTTGCCACAGTGGGCCGGGCAAGAAAAACAGCAAGCAAAATAGCTGCGATAAGCCCGATGGTTTTAAGAATTTTCGCATGTCGTGTTTTCAATTTCAGCTCCCTGTTTAGTTATTACGCTCTGGCCCGCAGCATGTTCCGGCGAAAAGTCTGGTCAATGGGAATGCAGCCCCACAGGGATAACCGCTTTAGGCTTTCAGAACCTTGTATGTAGAAAAAAGAACTACGGAGGTGGGTCAAAAGCTGCCTGTTAAAAAAGACTTATTAAATTTTAATTTTAATATAAAAAGCCGGTGAAGTAAATACTAAATAACATGAATTATTTTTTAATCCGGATTATTATACCAGTAGTGCAACGCAGGGACTATGGCGCGCAGGAGCACTGTTTGCTGGCCATGGTAAAAATTTCTCAGTGGGCCAAAATAGTGTTGACCTGCTGCTGATAACGGTCGATGAAGTCATCATCAAAGGGTTTCAGGCTTTCCAGCGAGGAGTCGAGGACCGAGGCGGGATTGAAGTTCTGTATGCGCAGCCTAGACGCGCCGTTGAGATCACGGGCCACCTGGAGAATCTCATCCGGCCCGTGATAGGATGGAACGACAGTCAGGCGAAACTCATGCTCAACCGGGCTGTCAATCAAAATCCGTATGCTTTGCTTGACCTCTTCAAGCACGCTCGCAGACTGGGTGATAGCGCAATAGCTGCGCTCATCAAGCACTGCTTTTACATCCATGGCGACATAGTCGACAAGCCTTTCATCAATCAGGCGCCTGAGCAGTTCTGAATTGCTGCCATTGGTGTCGAGCTTGGTCAGGAAACCCTGAGCCTTTATATAGGCGAAAATGTCCGGCAGCTTCGGCTGCAGGGTTGCCTCCCCGCCGGAAAGACAGACCCCGTCGATCCATGCCCGTTCGCGCTGCAAATAGTTCATGATATGGCTGAACGGTATATCCTGCAGCAGATCGGGATTGGTCAGCAAGGGCCCGTTATGGCAGTACCGGCACCGGAAATTGCAGCGCGGAAAAAAGATGACCGAACAGAGCTTGCCTGGCCAGTCCACAAACGATGCCTCTATAAAGCCCTTTATTGAAAGGCTTGCAAGTGATTCCATACAGCCCCTGCGCCGGCTTAGCTGCCGGTAAGCATATCCCGCAATGTCTGCATCGGCGGCACATCGCCCCTGAAGTCGCCGATAATTGTTTCATCCTGGTCTTCGATAATGACGGTAGGCGTTGCCTGAACGCTGTAGTAGGCTCCTTCGGCAAGCCCGTCTGTGGTTCCCACATCAAACTCCGCAACACTGAAACCTTCATCCTTAAGCGCTGCGCCGGCCTGTTTTGCCTGCGGGCACCGGGAGCAGCCGGCCTTTATGAAAATCTTAACTGTACGCATGCTGATATCCTTTTATTTGGCGAAAAATCCCTTGTTCTTGTTGCGCTCCCGCAATTCACCGATCTTACCCTTGTTCCAGCTGGAAATCTTGGTGAAATAGCCGGTAATGCGGGTTATGCCATCCACTTTATCCGACCCGCAATGCGGACAGGCCGGCTGAAGGCCGCGAACGGTCCTGCCGCAGGCAAGGCAATTGGTAAACTCCGGTGAAAACGCTATCTGGTCATTCTGCGTTTCGCGAAAGACCTTGATCACGAAGTTTGCCAATGACTCTTTTGCCGGCTTCGACTCGCCCAGCCAGATATGGGTGATGGAGCCGGCCTCAATCAGGGGATGGAAAAGCCCTTCGGTGCGCACGCGCTCTATTGGGTTTTCGCTCGACCCGACGGGCAGGCAGGTGGAGTTGGTATAGTATATGTGGCCTGTTGCAACGTCGCCGCGCACGAAATTTTGCGCATGATCGCGATAGTCGCGCAGATCAAGCTTGGCAAAACGGTAGGCGGTGCTCTCGGCAGGGGTCTGTTCGAGCACAAAGTGCATATCGTGCATCTCGCTGTACTTTTTGCACAGCAGGCTCATCTCGGAAATAACCTTGAGACCGAATTTGATGGCCCGCTTTGATTCCTGCAAACCCTCGCCGGTATGAATTTTCACAAGCTCGTTCAGGCCGACCATGCCGATCAGGTAGGAAGCACGGTGCATGCGCAAATACGGAGCGCCGTCGGTGGCCATGGTCAGCAGGGCAAGGGGCCCTGAGTCGCCGAGAGCGAGCAGGCTTTCGATAAAATATTTCTTCTGCAGATGGGCCTTCACGGCAAGCTCCATCATGGCTCGCAGGGAGTTAAAAAGGGCCGTGTCATTGCCCTTGCTGCGGTACCCGATGCGCGGCAGATTGACCGTCACATTTTGCAGCGCGCTGAAGCGCATCTTCCAGGGCGACTTGGCATCCTCGATATCGCTTGCATTGAGCTTAAAGCTCAAACGGCAACACTCGGATATTTTTGCAGTCTCGCCGCGGTCAAAAACAAAATACGTGGTGCCTTTTTCGCTTGCCACATCGCAGATATGATGCAGGAAATCCTGCCATCCTTCGGTGCGGAAAAGCTTTTCAGTAATATGCACCAGCGGCTTGGGGAAAAAGAAGGGGCGGCCCGTGCCATCGCCTTCCTTGTACACGTCAAACAGCGCCCAGACAAATCGCTGCGCCTCTTTTTCATACTCCCCGTACGTCTTTCCCGTGAACTCACCGCCCGGCCCGATGGCCGGCACATTCTCAAAATGTTTGGGCACTTCCCAATACAGGTTGATATCGGTAAATATCGCCTGGCCGCCCCGTGCCACGGCCTGCTGGGAAAATTCATATATCAGCATCTGCGCAAGCTGTTTTACCTCGCGGTCGCTGCGGCCTTCTAGATACGGGGCAAAAAAGAGATTCACGGCGTCCCAGCCGATGGCGCCGGCAAAATGGCTCTGAAGCGCTGCGGCAAACTTCACCATATGGGCCAGCAGCACTTCAGGCTGCCGCGCGGGCTTGGCAATGGACAGAGAATTGGGCAGGCTCAGGCCGAAACGCTTTATATACTCAAGGGATTGGCCCGAGCAATAGGGCCGGTCGATGAAGCCGAGGTCGTGCAGGTGAATGTCGCCGCGCATGTGCGCGTCGCCCACATCGGCGGTAAACACCTTAAGCAGGGCATATTCCTTTTTAATGCCTTCGGCAAGGGTCAGATTGGTGGCCTCGGGGCCATGGGGCACATTTGCGTTTTCCTTGTTGGGATGCAGGATCATCTGATCCACATCGTAGAGCGGCACGCCAAGGCGGGTATGTTTTTTGCGGGCGTCTTCAAGTCCGCACTCGATAAGCTTGGCGTCAACCAGTTCGCGTATCAATGGCGCTGTAACAAATTTGATGCCGGCCCTGACAATGGTCTCTTCAACATCAAGGCTTATCCGCTCCGCAACATCATCGGGCACATCAGCCTCGCGAACCATGGCATCCACGATTTTCTGCCGGTCCCAGCCCGCAAGGTTATCGCTCGAAGTCCTGACTAACAGGGCCATATCCGTGGTTTCATGCACATCCACGGGCGCCTGCCTCTCTTTTAGCTCAACCAGAGACCCCATAAGCTCACCCCCTTTTATATATCGGTCATTTTGTATGAGACTTTATATAAGCCACAAGATATAGGGCTGTCAAGGGGATTTATTTAATATTTTTAAGCACTTTGCTGCTGCAAAAAAACAACTTTATTTTCAAAAGGTTTTCCAATTAGTTAGAAAGCCTAAGCAAAAATATTCCTTGAAGAAAAAAAATACCGTTTCTGGCATAACTCAACAGGACTTTGAAACTATTTAAAGCTCAACGTGTTTTTAAGCTTTAAAATCAATAAAAAGATACGATGCAACAGCTTAAAACCTTGAAAAATAAGGCTTAAAAGCGCTACAGGGAAAAATACTCCTGCTCAGGGCTCTGCAAAGAGAAAAAAAATATAGTTTAATCAGTTAGTTAAGCCATTAAAAAAAGTGCACTGAGGTGAAAACATAAAAAAACCGGCACAGCACATATTGCGTGCATATAAAAATGCTGCTCCCGGCATGATCAAGGTGATGGGACGACACAGCAGCAGCAAATATAAATAATTGAAATAACTTATTTTTTTATAAACAGGGACTTTTTGTCGCATACTACTTAAAACATAGATATATTTTAACAGAGTATTGCGGTAGAATGCAGGCGATAGGTTAACGCAGTTCCGGCAACGGCAGGGAGTCCCCGTGGAAACAAAGAAAAAATTTTACGCTGTGGCGCAAGGCCGTAATAAAGGCATATTTACCGCATGGTTCGGGCCAGGCGGCGCTGAAGCACAAATCAAAGAATTTCCCGGGGCCCGCTACAGGGGATTCCCAACGATTGACGAGGCCCGCCAATGGCTGGCGGCTATGGCTTCTGGGGCACTGACTGTTGGAAAATCAAAAACCGAAAAAAAAAGCAGCGCCCCTGCCCAGGCCCCCCATGCGCAGGATCCTGCTGACGGACGAATCATTATCTACACCGACGGCGGCTGCAGCTTTAATCCCGGGCCGGGCGGCTACGGCGCAGTCATTATTGACGGTGATGCCAGGCAGGAGCTTTCAGGCGGCTTTCGCCTCACCACCAATAACCGCATGGAGCTGAGCGCCTGCATTGAAGGTCTCAAGGCCCTGCCCGCTTCTTCTTCGGTCATGCTGTTTTCCGATTCAAAGTATGTCGTCGATGCCGCAACAAAAGGATGGGCAAAAAAATGGCGCGCAAACGGCTGGATGCGCACGGCAACAGATGCAGCCGAAAACTATGACCTGTGGGACAAGCTTCTTGATCTGTGCGAAAAGCACAGCGTTGAATTTGTGTGGGTGAAGGGGCATGCCGGCAATACGGAAAACGAGTGCTGCGACCGGCTCGCAACCACCGCAGCAGCAGGCAGAAACCTTCCTGCAGACACGGCTTATGAGCACAAAAAAACAAGGATCACGTAGTCCCGCTTTTCCTTCTGACACCATATCCGATCTAACGCATAAACCGATGCCCTGGATATTCGAGCAATGTAAGTTTAAGGTGGCCTTTGCTGCGACTTCAGCTAACCTCAACCCGTTCGCCCTGAGCCTGTCGAAGGGTTGAACGGAAGACTCAATCCCGCTCATG
>JAFGCP010000229.1 GCA_016932595.1 Deltaproteobacteria bacterium | reverse complement strand
CGATTGGTTTGAGAGCTGTTATTGAAATTTAAAAAGATAAACTAAATTAAATAATTAGAGCAATACTAATAAAATGATTCTTAACTTTTTAAAGCTTTTGTTTATAAGGTTAGGTGTTTACAGAACAGGGCTTGTTGACACAGAGGAAAAATTTTATTTTTTTTATCGGTAAAAATTTTTTTCTTGACACCATAGCTAATGAAGGGTACATGCAGAGAAAAAAGTTTTTTTTTGAAAAAAAATTGTACTGACCGGTCAGTTAAGTTTTTATATGCATTGCTATCGTTTTGATAGGGCATTCCTCAATGTAATTTTAGGCCAATTGGATAAACTGACCAGTCGGTTTACTGAAAACCTCCTATCTTTAATTTTTCAGCGGTTTAGATGAATCATTAAGGTCAAGATATCGGCTATTTGGTTCTCGTACTATTTCCGATATCGACCTCTAAAATAGTCATGAACCATTATTATAATTTCAGCAAAGGAGGGCAATACATGAAAAGAATAAGATGTAATCAATTAACAGGACTTATAATGACGATGTTGGGGCTCCATTTCCTTATGTGCGCATCTATGGTGTTTGCGCAGACAGTAAATGTAACAGCAGACCAGACCGTTGCAGACAAGTTTATCAGGCATACGGTAACAGGCATTACGACACCGCTGCCTGTATCTCCCGACGTGACGGGACTTATAGGTGCATCATATATCACTGTTGCAGATATCGATAAAAACGGAATATTTGATATTTTAGCCACCTCGGGTGTCGGTCCTGATTCTAATCCGACAAGTGCTGACGGGCAGGTCGTGCTTTTTACCTGGAACGGTATCGACAAAGATACCTGGACAAAGACGATTATTGCCAATACTTTTCGTTTTCCGAATGAAACTATAGTGAAAGATCTGGACGGAGACGGACATTTGGACGTAATCCTCATGGATAAGTTTATTTTCGATACAAACCCTGGCGGAATTTATTGCCTTAAAAACGGCGGCGGAACCATTAGCAACCCTGTTAACTGGTCACGTACAACCGTTTTCGAAGATGCAGCGCCGGATAAAACACACAGCTATCACAGATCGTACTTTATTGATCTTGATGCTGATGGCCATGACGACATCCTGACAACAAACTGGGACGGCTGGATCGGCTGGTTGAAAAATAATGGTGACGGAACTTTTGATAACGGTACTGGATATAATACTCACACTATCGGCACAGGCGGCGGATCATTGTTTGCCATGTATGATGTGGATGAAGACGGTGACCTTGACCTTATCGTTCCCCAGTTTAATATTACAACAGGAGGAATGTTGAGTCTCGTACGGGACCCCGGTCCTTTAGGTGATTCTCTTGTGTGGTTTGAAAATCCCGGCTCTGCTACACTTGCAGCAAATCCTGATATTTTGTGGAACCGATATACTATAGACAGGATAACGGGGAAAGCCATGGAGATTGTGGTTGCAGATATTGATAATGATGGTACGGATGAACTGGTGGTAAGCAATCATAATCATCAGAACTATGACGCCGCAGGTAATAGAATTTGGCCTTCGGGTATTTACTATGTGGAGATTCCGGGTCTGGGGCAGAACTCTGGAGACCCAAAAAACACAGCTGACTGGAATCCTGTTATTATTGAGACGGGGAATCCTCTTTTTGAACTAACGAATCCGAGCAATGCAACAAAACCCTATCTTGACCCGGCAGTATGGGCTGATGTCTATGCGGTTGACCGGAGGGGCAGCTTCTATGATCAGGGCTCTCCTGGGATGGTTCGTGCCGGAGATGTTAATGGCGATGGAAAGGTAGATATTGTGGTTCCCGGTGACGGCAAAGGTTTCGTGTATTATTATGAAGCCGGTGAAAAGGTCGGCGGAAATTTGATCTTTAAAAGGTCTGCCCTCTATGCGGATTTGCAGTGCATGCCGGCTGAAGCGGAAATTGTTGATATTGATAAAGACGGCGATATGGATATTATTTCTGCGATTTTTGATACGAGCGTTACAAAACCCTATCCCTATACCTCAGGCTCTATCTTTGTTTTTGAGCAGCAAAATAACGACACCGATGGGGACGGCATTGCGAATGCCTCTGACAACTGCCCGGATATTGCCAATCCACAGCAGCTTGATGCCGATGGTGACGACATAGGCGATGCATGCGATACCACACCCGGCTGCGGCGGATGCGGTATGCCTGTGTGTGAAGGCCGGACTGATAGTGACAGAGACTATTTTTTAGATTTATTTGATAACTGCCAGAACATCTGCAATTTTTACCAGCTTGATGCCGATGCTGACGGCATCGGCGATGTATGCGACCCGGAGCCAGGCTGCGGCGGCTGCGGCCAGACTGCCTGTGAAACGGCTTGTACACCATAATAAAGGCGTTTGATTGTATTTACGGGCACGCTGAAACAAGGCGCGCCGACAAACTGTGTGGTTATGTAAAACAAAAGGCCAGCCTGCAAAGGGTCTGGCCTTTTGTTTTAAGAGTTACTTCATGAATCAGGCGCCGGAAGAGAGGATCAATGTAAAATTATTTACGAGCATCAACAGGTGAAGCTGTTTATTTCAGCATTGCATTTTTACAGTCAGTTCCTATACTTTTACCTATGGCCGTGTCAATGGCCAGTTCCGAATTTTCATCGCAGGCAGCGGATCCGACCGCTTTCTGTGAAACCGTCATTCTAGAGAAGGGAGCAGGTTATGAAAAGAGTAGCTGTTTCACTGTTGAGCCTCGTCATTGCGCTAAGCTTTGCAGGACTTTGTTTCGCTGAGGAGCAAGAGATCGACAAGGCCGACATGATCAAGCAGGCGCAGGAAGGGCTTACAAACCTTGAATTTTACAAAGGCGAAGCAACAGGCAAGATGAACCCGGAATTTCGTGCTGCCATCAAGCAATTTCAGAAAAAAGAAATGGAGATGAAAATGCCCTCCGGCGTGCTCAATGCAAAAACATGCGACATGATCTGCAAGAAGTCTGATGAAAAGAAGGAGAAGGACAAAGAGGGCGACAAGAGCATCATGGACAAGGCAAAAGACAAAGTTGATGAAGGCAAATCTAAAATGATGCCTACTCCAGAAATGCCCAAATAAAATGGTTTCAAGGCATGAAAGGCGGGCTCTGAAGCCTGCCTTTTTTTCTCCATTGAACCTGAAGCCTGCAGGAATGGGTGATTTTTCACTCCTGCCTGTTCTAGCGCCTGCCGCCCTTGAACCAATTTCCGCCCCCATTCTTTCCGGAGCCCGGGCCATGATTCTCCCGCTGGGGGAAGCCACTGCCGAAATCATCCCGACGGTTGTCCCGTAAACCGAGGCTGCGGCAGCGCGAAAACATATCATGAATAGTGTCCCGGATGTTCTCAAAACGTTCCTGCCGATTTTCCCTGCGCTCATGCATACAATTCTGGAAGTTTTCCCGTTGGTCCTGCTGCCGGTCACGCATATTCTCAAGCGTATCAGCCAGACTGCCGCCGGAACGGCCATAGAGTGTATACCAGTCATGGTCATGATGATCGTCGTCATCATAGTAGCGCCAGGGATAGCCATAGATGCCCGAATACGGGTAGGCATAAGGATAGTAATAAGAATAGTAGGGATCATAGTAGAATCCGGGGAAATGGCGCAGCCGGTTCAGATACCATGGGTCATCACTGGCCGGGGAGGGCATATACGCATCTTCATTATTTGAAGCATTGTTTGTGCTGCCCGAGGTCAGATTGTCCAGATAAGCAAGCTCGCTGTCTGTCAGCGCCTGCACCTTGCCGTTTCCGGTGCACTGCAGGCTGCAGCAGGCCGGCAGAAGCAGCATAGATAAAAAAAATAGCGCAAATTTTTTCAAGAGTTTGAACCCATTACGTATCTGATTAAAGTATATCATGGGGAGCATTCCAAAAAGCAAAAAAAAACAGCGGAATTGTCATCCTCAAACAACGCGAAACTTATTTCTAAATAAACGGCAAGAAAAATTTATCAAATTTATAAAAACAGAAACGAGGAGTCAGAAGTCTATTAACACTATTATACAACCCCGCAGCAAACAGCAGGTTCTACGAAATTATTAAAATTGAACAAAGCTGCTAAAAATTGAACTTGCCATTCTCTATATTTGACATACAATCATTTCACTTTTGAATATATCCATCTGCCCTGCTTGATTCTTAAATTTTGAACATTAAACTTTTAACAGGAGTTGCCCCATGCCGCAGAAAGAAATTACCCTGAGCTTTGATCTTGATATTGAAGAAGAGCGGCGCGTTTATGATGCGCTCATGAATCTGCCTGAATTCTACAAGCTCGACCTCTCTAAAGCCCTGATCCGGTTTATCAATAATCTGGTTTCCGGCATGGCCGAGTGCGAAGAGCGCAAAAACCAGTGCGAAGGGATTTTAAAGGCCGTAGTGGGCAGCGTTCCCAAAGGCAGAAGAATGTGGAATTAGTTTTATTAGTTCGATTGGTTTAATTAGTTTAAATTCTCTATTCTAAATTCTGACTCTTGGATTCTGACTATTGGCTTCTGAATCCTGATTACTGCCCCCCCGAACCCTATTTGTCCATATAAGGAGTACTCCATGTACATAGTCGCTATAAACGGAAGCCCCTCGGGGGCAAAAGGCTGCACCGGTCGCCTCCTGGCAGCCCTTATTGAAGGCGCACGCGAGTCCGGGGCCGAGGTTGCGTTGTTTGAACTTTACAATCTAACCGTCAAACCCTGCACAGGCTGCCGCACCTGTCAGCGGGTCGGCACCTGCATTATCGAGGATGATTATCCGAAGATAAAAGCTGCAATGATCGCTGCCGACGGCATCGTGCTAGGCAGCCCCAACTATATATCCAGTGTCAGCGCACAGATGAAAGCCCTCTTTGATCGCAGCTTCAGCATGTTCCATACTCAGGCCCTGCACGGTAAATATGGCGCCGGTGTGATAGCCTCGGGCGGTCCCATGTGTCAGCCGGCAGAGGAGTATTTGATGCATGTCATAGGCAGCATCGGCTGCTGGAAAATAGGAAGCGTTGTCACCGGCGGAGGCGTGCTTGACGATCCAGCTCAGGCACCGGATGTGCTTAAAGAAGCGCGCGATCTTGGCACAAGGCTCGCAGAGGCCATTTCAATCAGGCCGCGATATCCTGAACAGGAAGAGGCTCTGGAGCAGTCTTTTGAAATTATGCGCTGGCTGGTCAGTGAGCATAAGGACATTTGGCCCTATGAATTTGAATACTGGCAGAAGCACTGGAGCAGCACCTGATCAGGACAGCGTATGTTGTTTCATTTTTCTCTAAAATTTTGAATGAAAAGTCAGATAGTGATCGGATGAGTGAAATAATCCCTGGTAGTCTACTATAAAATTTGGCTGTTGCCCCTTATAAAATTGTATTGGGAAATGGATAGGATATTTGCATGACGAACCTATGGATTCGCGTAAATATTCACTTGCAGAGGCTTGATCTCCTGGAAGGGGACCAGCTCTTGGCATCCTATCCGGTGTCTACTGCTGCGAAGGGAGCGGGAGAGCGGGAAGGCGGCGGGCAAACTCCCCGGGGTCTGCACGAGATAAGGGCGAAGATCGGAGGGGGCGCACCGATGGGTGCGGTCTTTGTAGGGCGCCGCGCGACAGGCGAGATATGTACTCCCGAGATGGTGCGATCCGAGCCTCAGAGAGATTGGATCCTTACCCGTATCCTCTGGCTGCGCGGTCTGGAACCCGGCAGGAACAGATTCGGCGATGTGGACACCATGCGGCGTTACGTCTACATCCATGGCACACCTCATGAGGTCGCACTTGGTACGCCTGTGTCGCACGGCTGCATCCGGATGCGAAGTGCTGACGTGATCGCACTTTTCGATTTGGTTCAATCGGGGACCCCTGTAGAGATCGTCGACTGACGAAACGTCGCGCTGCCAGTGGAGGCACTATTACCGTACGGGATTATGCACTTGAAAAAAAGCGCAGCAATATTTTGCGCACGACTGCCGTACTATGAGATACTGACAACCGTTTCTTTTTTTCTCCATCATCCTGCCGCGGGATAAAAAATACTATCCCAGGATGGACGGGCTGCAGTGGAGATTGAATAGGCTTTCATATTAAGGAGGGTGGTAGGCCACATCCCAAAGGGGGCCAAGGGAATACATGTCGAGACAACAGCCGCTGCCTGGAGATTAAAGAGAACAGCGCCCTGTATTGGCGTACAGAAGGGGATTATGCAGCCAACTCCCGCACTCGCAGCGGAAGGTTTGATCGTTCGCCTTCCTGGTTGCCCCGTATCAAAATTACATCACCGGCGGCTGAAAAATTTCAGTGGCGGGGGTTTCGGCATAATGCGTGACCCTGGACCGTATGCGCTCATACACAGGCTCCAAATCAGCGTATATGGCTTGTTCAGGACACAGCCGCATGCAATTGTAGCAAATAAAACAATTAGGAAGAAAAACCGGCAGGGGGTTAAGCTCAATTGCCGATGCAGGACAAGTGTCGCGGCAGTAACCGCACAGGGTACAACGAGCGTGGTCGACCTGCCGGGGGGGCAAAATGGTTTTGGCTTTTGCAACGCTGAGCTGGAGCATTTCAGGCACAAATTCTGCAGGCTGGTAATTCAGCACATCAAGCGACAGCTGCCGCGGGCAGCCTGCATCTGCGTTATCAATAACGTCGGATACCAGAAGTTCGATCTGCGCCAGGTCATCAGCATTCGGACGGCCAATTCCAACCGGGTCGGGGAGCTGCCACATCAGTGAGTGAACCGCCATAACTTTGGCAGCGCCGGCCAGGATAAATCCCCGGTTGAGCAGCCGTTCACCCATCTCGGGCAGCGCAAGTCCGCTAGTTGCTCCTCCCCAGGTCACAAAGGGGATCGCAATACTGTTGTTAACCGCAGGTAACCGGTCGATAAATTCGATAATTGTTGGAACCGCATGAGAAGAATAAACAGGTGAGCCGATAAAAAGAAGAGTCTGTTTGTCACTTGCCAGCGCCGTGCCTATATCAGCAGTGCTGGCTGGGGCTGTCCCCAGGTTGCACAGCGTGCAGGACTCTCTGCGGGCGTTCAAGCTCGTTGCGATTGTTCTCGCCACCGTTTCGGTAGTCCCTGCCGGAGATATGTATACGATAAATGATTGCCGATATTGTTCAGACATTGCAGTTCCTTTTTAACATTATGTTGTCCGGCACGGGCCGATCAAATTACAGTAGACCAGGTGAATTGACAGGACGATGCTTGGTTAACAACCAAGGTTATCCTCTACTGGACCTAGAAGACAAAATTCTACAACACGCAGAACGCACAAAAAAAAAGTACTAAATCCCCAAGATGTTGTCAAGAGCAAAGGAATATCAGCGGCCATTGATGTGCACTCTTCCTGCAGGCTACAGCTCGCCCTTGCCTTCAAGGAAGGCGAATTCAACTTCAAAGTGCACCATATGAGATATCTACAAAATAAATGGGGAACGGTTCAGTTTTTGATAGGTCCATCACAGCAGAATCAAGCTGTCCTTGAGTTGTCTTCGGACGAAAACCGGGGGCAGCCACTAGTTATTTAATCATCAAACGAATTTAAGTTCAAACGAAAAGGGGTTAACGCGAAAACGCTAACCCCTTTTCGTTGTCTATTTATTTTACGGACAGAAACGCCGGTGAAAAGCAGGTCAGTTTCTCTCGCTTTCTGTCACCAAAGCGGAAATCCTTGTTCTGGTATCATCCTTAAGAAATTCCCAGAGGCCCAGTTCTTTCAGAACGACGGGCCGGGGGATGCCGCTTTCGGTCCACCCCCGTTCGGCATAGTAGGCCTGAATAAGCTTGGTGAGCTCGGCCTTGCGTGCTGTCATGAGCCGTAAGCGCCGCTCGGCAACCGGTATAGCATTGACCTCATGCTGGGTGAGGCCGGCCAGGCGGCCAAGATCAGCATCGGAATAGGCGGCCTCGGATTCATAGAGTGCATCGTCGGTCGGGCCGATGGCGCGATCGGGAATCCAGTCCTGGGTGCCGGTGCGGTGCCCGAAGTACAGGGCATTCATGACCCGTTGCAGGTTGATGTCGCGGTCGGTGCGCTCGAAAATCTGTTCCCAGGTGAGATCGGTGCCAAGCATCGCGTTGAAAAAATCGGCGTAGATTTCCTGCGAGGCAGGGTTGATATACTTATCAGTTTTGCTGCTGTCGCTGTCAGGGTTGAAGACATCGACCCAGGGCAGCTTGCACAGCCCGAGGTTGTCGTTGCCCAGGCGCACCCGCGGGTAGGTGATAAGCGCTTTAGCTTTTGACTGGAAATCGGGGAAGGCACCCAGCAGGTCGACCTTAATGAGCCAGGCCGCTGCATGGTGCGCGCCGATATCGCTGGCGGCGGCATAGGATCCTTGCATCGAAAGCGAGCGGTGCGTGCGGTACAGCGAAAAGGGCAGGCCCTTGGTCTGCATGGCAAAGTGCGCCAGTTCGGGCCGGGGATCGGGGCCGCCGGTGCGCCCGGTCCAGCGCCGGGCGACCCAGTCGATGAGGCCCGTCATGCCGTGGGCGGCCTGGCGCGCAAGCTCGGTTTCCTGCCGGCCGACCTGGTGGATAAATGTCAGGGCAGCGGCGTCGTCGCCGAAGGCGAGTTCCAGACCCTCTGCATCGTCGCGGGTCAGGTAACCGCGCTGAAAGCACTCCATGATAAAGGCCATGATCACGGCAAGGGTGATAGTGTCGATACCGTAGTCATCGCAGTGCCAGTTGGCTTCCATGATGAATTCCGGGCGGAAGATCCCGAGGTTTGAGCCGAACCCTGCGGCGGTTTCATACTCCGGGCCGTCGACCCAGACCTTGCGCCCCTTTTCAAGACCGGTTTGCAGGGTGGTCCAGCCTCCTTTGGTGCACCGCAGGCTGCAGCCCGGGAAGCAGCCGTCGTTGCCGCGATGGTCGAACAGGCTTTCGGCATAGTGGCTGCCGCAGATCTTGGGAGCCTCGGGGTCGGAGCCGGCCTGGTAATTGCGAACAGGCAGCGACTGGTAATTGTCCATGTTCATAAACGAGATAAGGCCGGCGCTGCCCTGCGTGCCCATTTTGAGAAACTTGGGGTCGACCTCGCGCACGACATGGTTGAGCTTCTGGCCGGCCTGCCTGGCTTTGTCCCAATCGGCTGCGCCGTAGGGGTTATCGCCCTTGGGATAGTGCGCCAGCACCACAACCGCGCGGACGCGCTTGTCGATCATCACTGTGCCGAGGCCCGTGCGGCCTGCCTGCTTGACGCGGAACAGTCCCCTGGAGCCGTCCGCCGGCTTTGTCGGTTCATAATAATGGCTGTTGATGCAGCCGTATCTCGTGCGCGCAGCGCCGATGCCCGTGGTGAGAAACACCATTTCTTTGCGCTCATAGCCCCGGCCGGTAAAGTCTTTAATCAGCTCATGCTCCAGCGCAAACACCTGTTCGGCGGCGGGCGCTGGCTCGATGGTGATTTCGCCCGTGAGTCCGTTGATAACTATCATGACATCGCGGTCGGCTTTGCCGCTGATTTCCAGGGCATCGAAGCCGGCATATTTCAGGTATGCCCCGAAATGTCCGCCGAAATTGGAAACGCCGGGAATGCCGGTCAGGGGGGAAAGGGCGATGGCCATGCATTTGGCGGTTCCAGGGAACTGCGGTATGCCGCCCAGGGGGCCAGGCGAGAGGATCAGGGTGTTTTCGGGATCTGTGGCAAGGGTCGCGGTCCCGATCCGGCGATAGAGCAGGTACAGCCCGAGGCCGCGGCCGCCGAGAAAATAATCCCTGACAGCAGGGTCGAGAGTTGCTTCGAGGATGCTGTCGCTGCCGAGATCAATACTGAGGATTTGATTGGTATACCCATGGTCAAGATTTTTTTTCTCATACAGCATGCCGGGCTCCTTTTCGTTTAATCAGAATATATTGATAATTTTGGGTCTATAACGAAAACTGTGGGTAAAACAACAGCCGAGCAAAAATGAAAATAGCATCTATTGCCTCGTTTTGTTAAGGATAAT
>JAFGCP010000228.1 GCA_016932595.1 Deltaproteobacteria bacterium | reverse complement strand
TGTTATCCAGCGGTATGCCGAAAACGCTCCCGCTCAAGTTCCGGGTCAGACGGGTGTTGCCCAGCAGCGGCCCCAGTCCGGATTTAAGCGCACTGTTGGGAGCCTGAACCCCATCGTCAACGCGGCTGTGGAAGTACGACAGGGTCCAGTCAAAGCCCCAGACAAATCCTCGGATGCGGACGCCCCATTCCATTTTATGCCAGCTGTCATCGGGAGCATCGCCGTAATAGGCCTGATAAATTTCATTGCCCTCTTTCATGCTGTTTTGCGCTCGCGGATGCATAAGGTGCGAACCACCGGACCATAATACGTTGGGCTCGAAATCCGGAATCAGGAGCAGTTCATAGGTCAGGTCCATGGGCTGGTCGGGCGGGGTAAAAAAGAAACGGCCCATCCAGAGGCCCTGCTTGAGTTCGCCAAAGTCAGGATAGGCGGGGTTCATGTCCATGGGCTGGTCAGGCGGGGTGAAAAAGAAACGGCCCATCCAGAGGCCCTGCTTAAGTTCGGCAAAGTCTGGATAGGCGGGGTTCAAATTGCCGCGCAGGTCAACCGGGTTGATGTTGTCAACCATGCGCTCAAAGCCCGTCTCACCCCAGCTCACAATCTGCTTGCCCAAACGAACCTGGAACATGGGCCCGTTGATTTCCGTATACATCTCGCGGCAGATATCCTTGAACTTGTTGTAGGTGCGCGCCTCTTCCATGGCTTTCGATGAATCCTGGGCGGCATCTCTGAGCATACGCTTATAATCGCCGTCAAAATGTTCGGCGGCATCATAAAACTCCTTCCATACGCCGTAAAAATTCACCTGATATTCGGGGCCCTCATAGGCATGCCACATGGTTTCGAGCTTCAGGGTACTGCGGGCATTGAATACTTCATAATCGTATTCCTCGTAATGCTGCGTATCATTGACGCGCATGAGCAGCTGCTCTGATATCTTGCCGTGAATGACGACCTTGCCGTCAAACAGGTCAATTGCGCTGGCCCTGCCAGGCAAAAAACACAGGCCGGCGGCAAAAACCACTAGCACCAAAACAAAATTTCTTTTCATACTGTCCTCCCTTTATGATTTTTGTGCTTTTCTCTCCGTTCTTCAGCTGTTACTCAACCACGATCGTGCCATTGACATCGGGCATATCCGTCTTCACGGCAGCTTGTCTGCGCGGACCGCGCTTAAGCACATAATTATAGGTCCCCTTCTCTACAAAGCACAGGCTTGCCACGGCGCTGGGCGGAATGCGGTCTGAAACAAAGGAACCTTCGTCATCGACGATAAAATGGGTCGGGTTTTTGCAGGCAAGAGTGACCGCCTTGCCGGTGAACTGAATTTCAGCAATGCTGTCCGTGCGGTTCAACCAGATGACCGTGGTGCCTGCCTTGACCAGGGCAAGCTTGGGATCAAGACCGGATATTTTATCCAATTGAATGACCTGGTGGCCCGCAATCTTTTTATCCGGCGCCACCTTGTCCTCGGTTTGAGCCTGCGCGCTGCAGACTGCAAACAGCATCAGGCATACACAAACTGCTAGCGCTTTCATCACCTGTTTCATGCATTCCCTCCTTCTGATATATGGGTTTATGAAATAAAAAACATTATTCTGTCACAGTGCCGGTTCGGGATAGCCAAACCACCCGGTGCGCCAGAAGCCCTTATTGAAATACTCCGGAAAATCGTTCTTCCCGAACAGCAGCCTGCCGATCTTAACCGCGATATCTTCGGATTCGAACAAAGCCATGAACGAGGCCGCGGCAGTCGCTCTGCCCTCGACAATGCCCCCATCATCATCCTGCGTGGCATTATCAAGAGCGGCGAAATAGGCGTCCTGATACATCTTGAATGCCTCAAGCGCTGCGGCAGCATAGGCCTCGCGCGCAGTCTCATTATCCTCGGGAGCGGCAAGCTCAAGCCGGTAGGGTGATTTGTAGGGATTGAGATATTCGGTCAGGCCGCCGCGGTCGCCTGCGGGCGGCTCGGGAATCTGATACCTGGCCACAAGAGCCATTGCCTGATTGATCTTCGCAAGCTGCTCTTCGCCGAAAAATTCATCCACGTCGACGCTGGCAGCATCATAATTGTAGAAATCCATGCTGAATTCCTCGTCCGAGCCGGACATGGCAGCGCGGGCATCGCCATGCATGATAGGCGCGCCTATTTTTGCCGTGGGACGAACGACAAACGCGCAGTCCGTATAAGTGCCTGATTCGGGCGGCGCCTCGAACTGGCTGATAGAACCGACGGCTATCGTATCGCTTTCATATGACTGCAGATACACCTGCAGCTTGCTGCTGCCGAACACCAGGCGAATCAGGCCCCTGAGCCGCTTGACATACTCCGTACCCGGAGCGAAGATGTCGGGCATATCTGTGCGCACAGTGGCGCCGGCATCGACAAGCTTGCCCTGCATGTAATCGCCCATGTTTTCATACAGGTCATAATCGGGTGCCGGGGGCTTGCAGGAAGGCAGAAACAGCAAACAGCCTAGAGCGAGAAGAGGGATGAGTGGAATGGAGCCTGGCAAAAACTTTTTTCCTGAACATTCATTCCGGTGAGCCATTGCATGATCCTCCTGTTTTAATATATTGATGATATATAAAAACCGCTTGTTGCCGTATTAAGAACCACGGTAAAGCACAAAGGAACTACTACTACATATATCAAAATACTGAATTAGAAACTAGCACAATATACAAATATATTAAACTCAAATTTTTAGATTTATAAAGTATGACTAGAAATTAAAACATGCCCCTAAAAAACTGCACCATTTGCTGGCATGGACATTCCCCAAAAAGCCCCAGCAAACCAGATTCACAACAAGCAGGCAAAAACAGAAAAGCCCCGGCAGAAAAAAATCTTTTACATCGCCATCCGCGGGGCCCTTGCCTCTGCGCCCGTGCGATGCTCCCGCAGAGAAGTTTTTGCTCCTGTATGCTGATTCAAAACTTTTCCTGCTGCCGTCTTTCCCGAGTTCCAAAACCGATGCAAGCAGAACAGGTTGCGCATGCCGTCCATATTCCGCAGGAAAATATTCCTCAAAATAGGGGTCTTTACGCAGCCCTTTTATGAACTTTTCACAATGGCGGCAGAGCCTGCCTGGATGTGCGATTGGAGTATCCATGTCTGTTCTTCCTTCAAGTACATTTCCGGGCATTGCCGATCAGTCGCTCCCTGCCTCCGGATATTCGTATGGCGGGAAGGAAAACACCTGTCTTCCTTCCCGCCGTACGGGGTCTCCTTGGGAGGAGGAGAGAGAAAAAAACTGTATCAGCTAACCGCCGGCGCCGCCTCAGCCGGCATTTCTTTGCCTTCAATCTTTTTTGTCAGAAACTTCGGCTTGAACATCAGTATCAGCACCGGCACAAAAAACACCGCGCCCAGGCAGTTGAAAAACAGAAT
>JAFGCP010000227.1 GCA_016932595.1 Deltaproteobacteria bacterium | reverse complement strand
TTTTCGGCAATGTCATTGCCGACGGCATGGTGTCGCCCGAGGGCATAGAGAATTTCACCGCCAAGTACCCGCTGCAGTATGAGTGCCTGCGCGATTTCAAGTATTTTGATGAGCGCGCGCAGCGCTATCCCACGGATATCGAGTTTGCCGTGCGCAGCGGCAGAATCCATATCGTGCAGTCCCGGGTGCTGCGCCAGTCTCCGGTGGCGCAGATCATCAACAGCTATGCTTTTTACCGCGAAGGGATTTACAATTCCTACAAGCTCATTAAGCGGACCGCCTTCAGCCTCAACAAAAATATCACGCAGACCTATCTTGACCGGAAGGCCGCCGAGGCGGCGCCGGTCATCGCCATCGGCAAGCCCGTATTCGGCGGCGCCGTGCGCGGCCGCATCATTATCGACCAGAACACCATCGGCCGCTTCGACGGTCCCCTGATTTTTCTGACGGAAAGCAATGTGCCCCCGCGGGTCATTATGCAGGAGGGCCGCTTCGCGGGCTACATTTCCAAGGAGGGCGGCGTTACTTCGCACGCGGCGCTCATCGCCATCGGCGAAAAAAAGCCCTGCGTTACCGACGTCGCCTGGGAGCGGGGCTTCGGGCAGGGGGAAATTGTGCTGGGGGGCATGCTGCTGCGCGAGGGAGACTGCATCACCCTGGACGCCAATACCGGCACCCTGTACCTGCAGGATGTGCCGGTCGTCACGGCCCGTATTGCCGATGAGCGTTTTCAGCAGGTGCAGCAGGAAATCATAGCGGTCATCGACAGGCTGATCGCCGAGCAGGCGCCTGAACGCTGACGCGTCTGCCGCACAGGCACCCCGCGGCCGCCGCGAGCCGCAGGCGTTTTACTGCGCCTGCTTGCGCCTCATGAACGTGGGGATGTCAAAGCCGTCGTCATCCTCGTCAAAGTCGCTGATGATGCCCAGCTTTACCCGCGAATCCGTGCGGCTTTCAGCCTGCGGCTGCTCTATGATCTGCGAGTCGTCAAAGATCTCCGGCGCATTGACCGCCTTTGCCTGTACGGCCGAAACCCGTTCCGGGACGGCCTGCTCGGCCTGCTTTTTGGCAAATCCGGTCGCGATGACGGTTATCTGGAATTTTTCCGCCATCGTGTCGTCGATTGCCGCGCCGAAAATGATGTTGGCCTCCTCATGGGCCTCCTCGCGGATGAAATCGGTTGCCTGCTCGAGGTCGTCGAAGGTCATGGTGGAGCTTGCGGTGATGTTGATGAGCATGCCCCGTGCGCCCCGGATCGAGATGTCGTCGAGCAGCGGATTTGCGATTGCCTTGCGCGCCGCCTCGGCGGCCCGCTGATCGCTGGAGTCGATCCCCAGGCCCATGAAGGCCATGCCGCTATCGGTCATAATGGTTTTCACATCGGCAAAATCGAGGTTTATCAGCCCCGGCACATTGATCAGATCCGATATGGACCGCACGGCGTGCAGCAGCACCTCGTCGGCCATTTTGAACCCGTCAAGCAGGGTGAGCTTGCGGTCGGCCAGGCTGAACAGCTTTTCGTTGGGGATGACGATGAGCGAATCGACCTGCTCCTCAAGGGTTTTCAGGCCCTCCTCGGCCAGGCGGCCGCGCACCTTTCCCTCGAAGCGGAACGGCTTGGTCACGACGCCCACCGTGAGAATCCCGAGCGAACGGGCCGCCTGGGCGATAACGGGGGCTGCTCCCGTGCCCGTGCCGCCGCCCATGCCCGCCGCCACGAACACCATGTCCGAGCCCTCGATTGCGTCCTTGATGCGGTCGATATCCTCGAGAGCGGCCGTGCGCCCGATTTCCGGGTTTGCGCCGGCCCCGAGGCCCTTGGTGACCTTTTCGCCCAGCTGTACCTTGATGGGCGAGCGGTTGCGCTCAAGGGCCTGGCGGTCGGTATTGCTGACGATGAAATCGACATTTTCCAAGCGCGATGCGATCATGGTATTGACCGCATTGCAGCCGGCGCCGCCCACGCCGATGACTTTAATGGATGCTTTCTGCGGTTCGCTGAATTGGAAGCTCATAGCGCTACCCCCTGTCTAAATTAATATAATATCTAGTTTCCATTGGTTCTTTTCATTCCTGCGGCGCAAGCCGGAGGCCCGCCGCTTATATGTCGTAGGTTTTTTTTATCGCATCTATAATCATGGTGGTCATCGGCAGCTCAAGCTCGGCTGATTTTACCTTCAGCGCCTTGTGCACTTCCCGGGGCAGCAGGAGCGTGAATTTTTTTTCAAGGCTGTACTGGATTTCACGCGGCCTGCCCGGACGCCGGGCTTCAGCCTGCGGCGTTTCATGGGCAGACTTTTCTGTAGCCTCCGCGTGTTCCGGTTTGAGCGGCTCAGTCATTGTATGGTTTATGCCATGTTAATTATATATATATTAAAAACAGATTGCTGTTTTGCTGTTTGTATCTTAAATATATTTTAGATATTTCTTACTATTTAGATAATTAAAACCATTTTGTCAAGGGGTAATTTTCATTTTTTTAAATAAAAAGGATGCTGTAGAAAAGAATATATAGGATTTAGGGATCGGGGGTCGGGGGTAAAAAACCCGATAAGCGAGGTCAGAGGTCCGAGGTCCGAGGGCGGAAACCCGATGTCGGGGACGGAAATGCGGTTTTCAGGGAAAGAAAATCAGTTCACCACAGAGGCACTGAGGACACGGAGGATGGTTTGCTTATTTTTCGTCGGAGATGGCGAAAAATAGCCGGGCACCTCCGAAGGCTGGCCAATGGCGTCGCTGAAAGAACATGATGAAGAGTGCTGGGATCGGGGGCAAGGGTACAGGGCAAAAAGCGTGATGAGTAAACCGTGAGGCGTGACAAGTTAAAAAAGGCATCCGTTACGATTTACGGTTTACGACTCCCGGTTCGGGGGCGAGGGGGGGCAGGGGCACGATGCTTCGTGCACAGGGTGCCGTGCCCTAGAAATTACGGTTTTATGAGCCATGCCAGCGCGTCCTTTGCATCCGGAAACGGCTTCATGTTGGTTCTTCCGGAAAAAATAATCATGGATTGCATAATGATTTTTTTCATGCCCTCGATGCCGAGAAGGGCGCTTTTTTTTATAAAAGGCTTTATGTCTATTGAAACCTGCTTGGCATAATCCGTTCGCTGCTTATCATAGCGCATATTTCTGAAGTCGCTCAGAAGAAGCACGGAATCAGGCTCAGAGGCGAAGATTATCTTTTTGGCCGCCTCAACCCTGCTCTCGATGCCGTCGGGCTGCACTCCCTTTAAGTCGATGAAAACGATTTTATGTGACTTGTAGTCGTAGGCGCCGGTTTTATCGCCGGAGGGCGGGCTGTTGACGAGCTCTTCAAGGTTCATGACGTGCTCCTTAAGAAACATGTTTGACGGCGGCGCATGCGCTGCTGCAGCACGATACGGTGCTGCTTATCGCCATGAAGCATAGCGCCAATTGCAAAAAAATTAAAATATATTTTTTGGGCTGTCGAACCGGCGGTATCAAGCAGAGCCGCATGCCACCAAGTAAAAACTTTGCGGCAGGAGGATCGCGTTTTTGTAGTCGTAGGCTGGGCAAAGCGGAGCGTGCCCAGCGCTATGTGTTGAAGCAGAAGCAAGGTCGCGCGCCCGTTGCTTTGTCCAGTCTTGAATGCGGTGCGCACGGCGCACCCTGCTGAATAATCATACAGCTTTTTTCCAGGTAACCGGCAACACGGAATTAAGATTGATGTTTTGTGAAGCGTCAAGAATCTCGATCCCGATTATCTTGCCCGCGGCTCCGATATCAAGCACAACATCGTCGGTAACCCGCTGGTTAACCACATCCTGCTTTGATTCATCCATACGGATATAAAGCAAATCGGTCTGGTCATTATAGCTTATGTTCATGTCTGTTTCTCCCGCCATGTATCGTAAAATACATAAACGGTAACTGTAATTATAGTATCATTATCTTCAATCTATTTTGAACGCAAGCATCTGCTCGATCATGTCCACCATGCGGTCATGCCGCGTGACTGTATATAGTGTCGCCGGTTTTAATGATCGATTCCAGAAAAGCGTCATTTTCGTTTTCAATAAGCAGAACGGGCTCTATCCTGACATCCACGGACCGGCGCAATTTAAACAATCGGCTCTCAACATCAAGAAAGTCGTCTTCCAGTGATTCTACGATAACAGCAACGTCAATATCGCTTTCCTCACCGGCGCAGCCTTTTGCATGTGAGCCGAAGAGCACGACCTTCTTAATCCGCATTTCACGGTTCACAAGATCTGAGAATTGTTTTACTTTTGCGATAACTTCTGCTTTATCCATGACACAAGCTCCTCGGTGTGCGAAAGAATATTCAGGCATCTTGCCTCGCTCAGAGATTTAAAAAGCTTTTCCTTATGCGTAGGATATCTTGCTTCGATATTGAGCGGATCGAGCACATCGATAAAATTTTGCTGCTCTTCCGTCATAAGATCAAGCAAACCCCCTTTTTGTGCAAGTAATGCAAGATTGTGAGTATACGGCGGCGTGTCATCTGTTTTTTCATAAAACCACGCTTTCAAAGTCTTTTCCGCCGCCAAATGACACATAAAGCCGACATACAGGAATCTTCTACCGGCCAACACGACCCGTGCGGTTTCAAGATCGTATTCGGCAAGTTCAAGCCAGTATAGGGTCTTTTCTTTCATGTGTATTTACACGCTTTCGTTTTTTAGTTTATTTATCGTTATTATTTTCCACAATCTTTATTTCCTCATCCGTCAAACCGTAGAGCTCATATACAAGCTGGTTGATCTGGCGAGCGGTGGCGTCGATCTGGCGCTGCAGGGTGGACATTTCATTAGTAGTGTTTGCGGCTGCAAATTGCTTGTTGAGCGCAAGTGTTTGTTTTGTCAACGTTGTAGTAGTCGGGGGCTTTGGTGAAAGCGCCTACTTTTACGGCGTCTTCGTGAATGACTTCGCGGTAGGCTTCGGCATAGCCCTGGGAGTTGTGCACGTCCCAGCCCAAGGCGGCAAAAAACGGGTCAAGAAAATCCCGGCGAAGCTGGGTTTCATTGTAGGCGCCGGAGGTGTATACCTCGTGGTGGTCGCGGAAGCGCTGGACAAGCTCTGCGATTGCGGCAGGTGCGGACATAGCGGCATTCCCCCTTGTGTATGTCGGTATGCCGCACTGTATACCACAAAAGGACCGCGGGGGGCCAGGATTTAGGAAAGCAGGGTATAGGGTTTAGGGTCGAGGGTGCAGGATTCAGGCTACGTTATCGAACCCTGGTCCATTAACGATGATCCCTGCTGTTTACGCAAACAGGTCCATCACCCACTTGTTGATCGGCTTCATGATGCCGCTCCACATGATGAGGCCGATAAGGGCTGAAACGCCGATAGCGACCCAGCATTTCTGCATGGCGGTGAAGGCGGTGCTGCGCAGCAGGGCGTAAATACCCAGGGGCGGAAAAGCCTGGAGGGAAAAGATGACCTTTGCCCGGTTGTTGTACCATTTTTCTTTTACGTCCATGCGCGTGCCCTTTCTGGTAAGGTTACAAGGCTTTAGATGTTTAGGCTATAGCAGTTGACTGTAGTCAATTGGATATAACACATAAAACTAAGCATGTAAATTCAGCTTTGCTTTTTGCGCAGGGTGCGAATAAGGCCTCTTGATCAGCCATTCAGGCAGCCAATAGTCTCTACGTCTTCCGCAGCCTTTATGCTTTCGCTTCCGCCTGTCGGGCAACCGAGGCTGCGGCGGCCTCGATGCCGGCCGGGTCGCCCAGGTAGCGGCGGGAAACGGGACGGAGGTTGTCGTCCAGCTCGTAGACCAGGGGCACGCCGGTGGGGATGTTCAGCTCCGTGATTTTATCATCTGAGATGCCGTCAAGATACTTGACCAGGCCGCGCAGGGAATTGCCGTGGGCTGAGACAAGGGGTTTTCTGCCGGCCTTCAGCCCCGGTGCGATCACTTCGTGCCAGTACGGTAGAAACCGTTCGATCGTGTCCTTCAGGCTTTCGGTTCGAGGTACGGCTCCGGGCGCAAGTTCGGCATAGCGCGGGTCGCGGCCCGGAAAGCGGGGATCGGCGGGCTCCAGGGCGGGCGGCGGCGTATCGTAGCCGCGGCGCCAGATGTGTACCAGCTCCCGGCCTTGCTGCGCCGCTGTTTCCGCCTTGTTGAGGCCTTGCAGCGCGCCGTAGTGCCGCTCGTTGAGGCGCCAGGAATGCTCTACGGGCAGCCACATGAGGTCCATTTCCTCCAGTACGATCCAGAGCGTTTTTATGGCCCGCCGCAATACCGAGGTATAGGCGATGTCAAAGACAAAGCCCTCCTGCTTCAACAGGCGTCCAGCCTCCAGGGCTTCCTGAATTCCCCGTTCGGACAGGTCCACATCGGTCCAGCCCGTAAAGCGGTTTTCACTGTTCCAGATGCTTTCGCCGTGGCGTAGCAGTACAAGGGTCGGCATGGTCGTATCTCAATCTGTGTGGCGGTTATACAGTCATACGGTTTTTTATGACCTGTGCGGACGGGTTTGAAGGCCGCCCCTTGGCCCCGAACCCCGAACCCGTTATTCGGCATCCCTGTGGGCAAGCCCGGGGCTGAAGGCCGGCACGCACACGGCGATATATTCCGCATCTTCGGGCGTGCTGTACTGCACCCACTCTCCCCGCGGCGCGATGAAGGCCTGTCCAGCGCTGATTTCAAATAGGCCCTCTTTTGTTTTTATGCATACCGTGCCCTGCAGCACAATCGTGTATTCGTCAAACGCAGGCGTCTGCCCCGGCTCGCTCCAGCCGGCGGCGCTGTGCATTTTTGCGATACTGACGGTTTCCGTGCCGGTGTTGACGCGGCCGATGAATTCCTGAATGATTTTCGGGATGCCGCCGGCTGTCGTGATTTCAGCGGGCTGGGCAATGCATGTGCTCATGGGTGTGTATCCGTGTCAGTCGGGGCCATAGAACGATTCGTGAAACGCTACCGTGCCGGCGGGCTTTTTGTCGGAGAAGACAAGGCTGAGAACATATTCAGGCGCAACATCGGGAATCAGGAGGCCCGCCGCCCGTGTGAACCCGAAGCGGTCGTAGTAGTCCGGGTCACCTACAAGAACGCAGCCGGCGGCGCCGGTTTGTTGCAATGCGCACAGCGCCTGCTCAACCAGGCGCGAGCCGATGCCCCGGCCCTGCCAGTCCGGCGCCACGGCAACGGGACCCAGGCCGTACCACCGAGCGCTGCCGTCGGAAATGGTTACCGGCGATACGGCAACATGGCCGACAACAGCGCCGCCATGTTCCGCGACAATGGAGATGGCAAGTTTTCCGGCCTTGCGAAGCGCCGCCGCTATGAACTGTTCCTCATGGTTCGTATGCGTGGCGTGAAGAAAAGCCGCGGCAGTGACCTTTGCGATCGCCGCGGCATCACAGGCCTCTTCGTGTCGCAGCGTGATGTTCATGCGGTCCGTTCCTCAAAGCAATTGTGTTGCTTTTTAAACATGATCGCCCGTAGCGATGCCTTCCGCAGGAAACAGTGGCGGCGCCTTATGCGGCATACCTTTGATTATAGGCTTTTTTAAAATTTTTGCATAAAAAAGTGCCTCGCCTGATCCGCGGGAAATTGTGACCAAAGTCATGGGTGCGGAGGGTGGGGGCGGCATTTTATCCGCACCCTGGCTGAACAGCCGCGGCCGGGGGCTGAAAAACGGTTATGAAAAGCCCCGGTTCGCCACTGTTTCCCGCAACAGGCGCGGCTAAGCCCACGCAGCACATGATCTGGCTCCGCCGCATGTGTGAGAATGGGGAAAAACAGGAGAAAAAGCGCCGGCCCGCGTCAGGGCCGGCGCTGGCGGCGCGGGGCGGCATTATTTGCTCGTGCCGCAGATGATGGTAATTTGGCATGTATTAGCCGCAGCAGGTTTTTGGTCGGCCTCATCGTCCAGTTCCCAGCTGCCGCTGACCTGGCAGAAGTCCTTGCTGCGGGATATTTTGAAAAAGGCGCCTTCGGGCCCGTCTGCTTCGTCTGAAGCGCGCCAGCCGTCCTTGTGCAGGGGCGAGCCCTTTTCGGGATAGAGCAGCATGGACGTGGATGAGCCGTTCACCGTCTCGGTTTCCTTCCCCTTCAGGCGGAACACGCATCCCGTATAGCTTTTGCCGTCGATCGTGAAAGTGGTGCCGGTTTTTTCAAGGGTCGCTCCGGGAATTGCCCCGAGCTTTGTCTGCACCATGCCGCATATGCCGTCGTCGGCTGAGCTGCCGCATGAGCTCAGCCAGGCGGCTGAGAGCATCAGTATGAGCGTGCAGATGGCGAATTTTGTTTTCATTTGCTTTTCTCCTTTGCAGGGGCATTCCCGGAGGCTTTGCCCGGGCCGGGTGACGGTGACGCGGGGGGTGCTACACCTCCGCTTTTTGCAGCGGGGCCTTCCGGCCCCGCATTTTTTTTCATTTTTTTGTATTCCGCGGGATCCGGCAGCGTGCCCTGAGCAAAGGTGACCGGCACGACGACGTCGCCCTTCCTGTCAATAATGCCCCAGGCGCCCCCTACCAGAGTGCTGTGCTCGCCGTGCCACTTGGTCTTGCACTCGTTGCACACCGTGGCATAGCCGTCCGTGAACTGGAAGGCGAAATCATAGGCCGGCTCGATAACCACAGTAAGCCGTTTGTTGACGAAGCCGAACTTGCCGTTGCGGATCATGCGCGCCAGTCCTTCCTCAAAGTAGTCGGGCCCGTTGTCGAAAATGTGCATGCGAGCCGATTTGCCGTTTTTTGCGACAAGGAATATTTTTTTGTCGATCCACACCCATGCCAGGCCGTTATCGGAAAAGTCGAGCCGGTTGAAATGAGTTTTTTTCAGTTTCAACTCGTCGCCGTCCGTGACAATCCCGCAGTCTTTGTGCGAGGTCATCTCAAAAGTCGGCCCCTTTTTGGCTTGCCTGGCGACGTACTCGCAGTCAGCGGCGCGCAGGGGCGGTGCGGCGGCAAACAGCAGCAGGATTATGCTGACAATTTTCATAGCGGCAGTTGTGCTCCTTTATATGCAGTTGCACAAAGCGTTTTGTGCGGGCGCTGCTTAGCATGGGCCTGAAGGTGCGGCAGATGTCCGGTTGCGGCGCAATGCCCCCCAGGTATTACATATGACAGATACTATGTATGATCTGTTTTATATGCCTGTCCGTCGCATAATGCTCAGAAGTGCAAGGCATTATTATAAGCCGGGTGCACCTTCATTGCGCGGTATGGATTTTTTCTTGGATTTTAAAATAGCGCATCCTTCCCTCTATCTCTACTATCTCTGAAAGATGAACATTTTTAATGTTTTTTAGTTCGTTTTCCAATCCCCTGTGAAGTCGAAAAATAATTGGCCGGTCAAAAGGAATTTTGTTACGTGGTACTTCCCTGTCTAACAGGTTCATGAATTTTCCATCTTTAATATATAGATACTGAGGATATAGCTCATAAAGCTTTCGCCATGCTTTCCCATCATGTCCTGCGCCATGGCGCAAAGCATTTATGTGTGAACTTCCCCAGAGACCAGTTGCTACTGAATCCACAAGCAGAACATTTTTAAAATTAGAAGAAATATAATTTTCTGAAAAAAAATGATAAGAAGAAACTTCTTTCATAAGATTTTTAAATTTCAAATAGCTATTGAAGACCAAAAAAATATTAAAAGAAAAAAGAACAAAAAATATTATTTTTAAAATTTTTTTTGTTTTGCTATTGTACAGTTGGACGGCTAAATAGATAAGTATTGGTATAAATGAATATATTGATAGCAGATAATAATCTCTGTAATCCTTTGATGTAATAATAATTTGTATTATGAAAACAAAAAATAAAATTAATAATGGTTTATAAAAATGATTTCTTTTTTTAATAAAAAATAATACAGAAAAGCCTGAAAAAATAATTGAAATTAATATTAAATAATTATTATATAATAAATTAAAAATATTGTAGAAGTATGTGTTTGGATCGATAAATGTCGCACTCCCTCTGCCATAAGAACCATTTTTTAAAATGAGATTCTTTATCCACCAAAGCATTCTCGGGATTTGATCTCCGATAATCACCATAAACAAGCCGGACATGCAGATTAGCGAAAAAATATAATAGCTTAATTTTTTACGCGTATTGCAAAATCCTATGGTTGCGATCATAACCGGGAAGGTCAAAATTTTTGTAAAAAAACCTAAAGCCGTAAGCATACCTGCGTATAGCGCATATTTGTCGGGTAGTATCTTTGTTTGCCGTCTATGGAGAATTGCACAAATGCTGAGAAGTATTAATAAAGTGCACAGAGTCGGGATTGCTGTATCGGCAGTAACATTTGTTAAAAAATTAATTTGCTGGATATTAACAAAAGGTGTCATTAAAAAACAAAATAA